>JAFAUR010000406.1 GCA_019243205.1 Acidobacteriaceae bacterium
TTTGATGGCGCGTGGTGTATCGACGGGTAGGTTAAGCTCGCGTCGCACCCGGGACGCCAGATCTCTATACCCTGGCGGATATAGCTGGTACCCAAACACTAAGGTATAGCCACCTTGCCGCCAGACATCGTGAATGTAGCTCTTAGCTGCAGCCCGAACGATAAACAAAGGCTTGAGATTCAGGTGAGCGCACATGTTTAGCTTAATGCGAAGTTCCTGTTGTGGCATATAGGGTAGTGTGTTCTTAATTTCGACCCCGTAAGCAATACCATGACGTTCAAAGATGCGGTCGAGGTTATGGTTGGTAAGCGTCCATTCGCGGTCTTGATGTTTGCGGGTGTTGAAGGCCACAGGTAGAAACCCGACTCGCGGCAATGCTACATCGAACATTGTTTCTCCATGCTGGCCCAAGTCGGCGGTGAAGTTCGGATCCGAGTACTCTAAGACCAATCGCTTAAGCTCGGCTCGGCGTCGTGCGGAATAACGATTTCCCTTTGCTGTGTAGAAAGTAATTTGGTTACCCGCGTGAAATGATTCGCGATTTAACTGTATTTTATTCTCAGCGACGAGTTCCTTCAGAGCCCGTGTGGTAACCCAGTGGAAGAAGGCTTTCTCCAGCAGGACTTCGATTTGCTGACCGTAGAAGACTTCCTCGGTGCCTCGAGCAAAAATGTTCGTTAGTAGGTACTCTTTCGCTTCGTCAACCTTGGCATCACGCGGTCTAGATTCATCCTGTTCGCCAGCATCTGGATCCCAAGGCAGATCTTCATCACTTATCGGGAATTCGTCCACAACGACACGGTAAATTGCAGGGCCTTAAATCATTGGCCCGCAAAGGACTCGATCGGACACTCGTGCCCTGAGTTATCCGGAGGTGCATCTTGAACGCGTCAGGCGCCGCGCAACTGGCGCGCCACCAGCCGAGCGGCGCGCTTGCTGATCAAATCCGCTACTTTACTCAGCAGTTCAGGAAGTTCCTGCGGGCGAATCAGTACCGCCCCACGGCTGCCGGCGCGGCCGTTTTGGTACGTAGTGAGGATGGCCGTGGCAGGCTTGTACTCCATCATACGGGCGTGGGCCAGGACTTTCAGCCCTGCCTCGGGCGATTCCATATGCAGGTCGCTCAGGACCAGCTCGTATTGTGCGCTGTCGAGTTTACCGACCGCTTCTGCCGCCGAAGCCGCAGAATCAACTTTATAGCCGCCCGCTTCCAGAACCGTTTTGAGAGTGAGACGGGAAGTTACGTCGTCATCCACAAGCAGGACCCGGGCTAATCCCAAATCCTTTCCTAGGCGCCGGGGCGTGAGCGTTACTTTCCGGCGACCCGGCAGTTTTCGCAAAGTCGTTAACATGAATGCGCCACAAGCGCAGCTTCAGTTTAAACGAAAACCGGCGATTTACCCATAGTGTTTTTCTATGCAAGTGAACTGCCGAAAACTCGTAGAAATATAGTGTTAACGTTTCTTAGCTGACGATCAAGGGAGAAGGCATAATCGATCTGCTCAGGTGCGAGCCGGGCGTTGATTTCCGGGTCCGCTTCAATCGCAGCGCGAAAATCCCCATCTGTTTCCCAGGCTTGCATCGCATGGCTCTGCACCAGGCGATAAGCATCTTCACGGCGCATACCGGCTTCGGCCAGGTCGAGAAGAAGCTGTCCGGAGAAGATCAGGCCCCGGGTTGACTCGAGATTGCGGCGCATCCGGTCGGGGTTGACGCGGAGCCCGGAAACAAGCCAATTGGTCCGCGCCAGGAGGTAATCGATCAGAATCGTGGAATCGGGAAGAATGACACGCTCGACGGATGAATGTGAGATGTCTCGCTCATGCCACAAAGCGACGTTTTCGAAGGCAGCCTGGGTATTCGAGCGGACCACGCGGGCTAAGCCCGAAATTTGCTCGCAAGTGACCGGATTACGTTTGTGGGGCATGGCGGAGGAGCCTTTCTGACCGGCGGCGAAGGGTTCTTCGGCCTCGCGGACCTCCGTCCTCTGGAGATGGCGAATTTCCACGGCCATTTTGTCGAGTGTCGACGCGATCCCCGCCAAAGTGGCAATGTAATTGGCGTGCAAATCACGCGGTAGCACTTGTGAGGTCACAGGCGCAACTTTCAATCCGAGGCGGGCGCAGATGCGTTCTTCCGCTTCCGGGCTGATGTGCGCGAGCGTTCCGACAGCGCCGGACAGCTTGCCCACTCGCATTTCTTCAGCAGAAGCAGCAAAGCGTGCGCGGTGACGCTCGACCTCGTCCCACCAGATGGCAAGCTTCAATCCGAACGTAATCGGCTCACCGTGAATGCCGTGCGTGCGCCCGATCTGTAAAGTATTTTTGTGCTCGAAGGCGCGGCGGCGCAAATTTGCCGATAGCTCCGCGAGGCCTCTGTCGATCAGCGAGGAAGCTTGTTTGATCTGCAGGGCTTGCGCCGTGTCCACTACGTCGTTCGACGTGAGTCCGTAATGGAGCCAGCGGGAAGCATCGCCTGCGCCGCGCTCAGTCAGGGTCTCCATGACGGCGGTGGTGAAGGCGATCACATCGTGGCGGGTCTCACGCTCGACTTCAGCGATACGCGGGACCGAGAAGCCAGCATGAGCGCGTAGCGCTGTGGCGACTTCTGCCGGCACATGGCCCAATTCGGCGAGGATCTCGGAGGCGGCAAGTTCCACCTCAAGCCAGCATTGATATTTGTGTTCCTCGGCCCAGATGGCCCCCATCTCGGCGCGCGTATAACGAGCTATCATCTACAGCCTATTGTGCGAAACACGGCTGTGAGATTTTTGATTGTGTGCTGCGACTGGGACTAGGAGGCCACTTTGCGAGCTTCGCTTGAACCCGGCAAACCCGTCAGACCGAGCGACTCACGGAGGGCTGTTTCGATCGTTTTGCAGAAATCGGGCTTGTCGATCAAAGTCTGCCGAGCGTTTTCGCGACCTTGCCCGATGCGTTCGCCTTTGAAGCTGTACCAGGATCCACTCTTCTCAACCAGGGCTTGCTGGACGCCCAGATCGAGGATATCGCCTTCCTTTGAAATCCCCTTGCCATAAAGCACATCGACCTCTGCCTCGCGAAAAGGAGCTGCAATCTTGTTCTTTACGATCTTAATCTTCGTGCGGTTCCCAACCACGGTCTCCCCTTCCTTCAAGGCCGTCGTGCGCCGCACTTCTACACGAACCGAAGCATAGAACTTGAGCGCGCGGCCACCGGTGGTGGTTTCGGGATTTCCGAACATCACACCGATTTTTTCACGGAGCTGATTGATGAAGATGAGGCAGATATTGGCCCGGGAAACGCACGCCGTCAGCTTCCGAAGTGCCTGCGACATCATGCGCGCTTGCAGACCCATATGGCTGTCTCCCATTTCGCCTTCAATTTCAGCCTTGGGTGTCAGGGCGGCAACGGAATCCACGACGATCACGTCAATCGCCTGGGAATTGACCAGGGCCTGTGCGATCTCGAGAGCCTGCTCGCCGTAATCGGGCTGGGAGACGATGAGATTCTCGGTGTCTACGCCGAGCTTGGTGGCATACGTCGGATCAAGAGCATGTTCGGCGTCGATAAACGCCGCAACACCGCCGGATTTCTGCACTTCAGCAATGACGTGCAGGGCCAAGGTGGTTTTCCCCGACGACTCAGGCCCAAAGATCTCGATCACGCGGCCACGCGGGAAGCCTCCCGCGCCCAGCGCGTTATCAACTGCGATGGATCCGGTCGAGATAACCTCGACGGGAAGAGCCGCCCGGGAGCCCAGCATGAGTACTGAGCCCTTTCCGAATTGTTTGTCCATCTGCGCCAGTGTGGCTAAAACCTGTTTGCGTCTCTCGTCCACCCTCATGCCTCCGTTTAGCAAACAGGAAGTCACTAAACCAGCCGGTACTTCTCGCCCAAACTGTTCCCGGAAAACACCGACCTAGTTTCTCTTTGCAAAGTAGCTTGATTGGTGTTAACTTCTGTCCCGAATGGCTAGCAGAGAATCTGGTCGTTTTGGGTTGGGCTCGCGACTGGCGATGGCGTGGTTAGTTCCGGCGATGATGATCGGCTCGGGGTCCGTGCCAAAGCAGGATACGTCGTGGAAGAGGTATCACAGCGCGGAAGGCAAGTTTTGCGTCGATTACCCAACTAAGTGGCTTAAGAGCGAGGTATTCGACGGGAGCGGCGTTTTTTTTGCTACGGGCGCGAAAAAACATTCGCGTCCGTATGGCGAAATCGACGTCAGCGCGGTTACGAACGATTCCAGCGGACTGATTCCGGCGGCTTTCTCCCTAGGAGACGACTTTGAGGCGCACATATCCGGGCTGAAGCGCTTCGTGCGTGCGAAAGATGTCCAGGTGCTAGAACGTCAGGAAACAGAGCTGTCGGGCACGGCAGCTTTGTGGGTGAAGGATCGGTACAACGATCCATTCGATCACTCCACGTGGTTTGAAGAGATGATTTTCGCGCGCCGGAGTGATGTACTGTACCGGATCGAACTCGAGTGCAGGAACGATCAGTCGGGTCGTTTCGACCCGGTATTCAAGCGGGTCCTCAGTACCTTTCAATTCGAGTGCAAATAGAGAGCTAAATTTCGTGGCGCTTGGTTTTGCCAAGCAAATGTGTCGCTTTTGACAACGCTTGGCTTTCCGCTTCTTCTGCGGAAGCTGCGCAAAAGCGGGCGATACATGCTCCCGGAAAGACGTTGTCTGCCTGGCAGACGTATTTCTCCCCGACGCGGTAGGTGGTCAGCCGGACGGGCCAGCCGTTCACTTCCGTTTGCTGCTCGCGGAAACTAGAGACATTCGTAGTCATTTACGCCCCGACCGCCTGAGCGCTGCCCCGCTCCACGGGGGCGCCCACCAGATTGCCCCATTCAGTCCACGAGCCGTCGTAATTGACAACATTTGGGATACCAAGAAGGTATTTGAGGACGAACCAAGTGTGGCTCGAGCGTTCCCCGATCCGGCAATACGCGATCACTGAGCTTGAGCCGTTCACGCCTTCGCCGCCGTAAAGCCCCTGAAGTTCCTGGAGAGACTTGAAAGTTCCATCATCGTTGCAAGCCTTGCCCCAAGGCACGTTGCGAGCACCCGGGATGTGACCACCTCGCTGGCACGTTTCCGGAAGACCAGGAGGCGAAAGAATTTCGCCCGTAAATTCTTGCGGGCTCCGGACATCGATCAGCACGGCCGATCGGTTCTTCAGGGCCTGCTGAACCTCGGGAAGGAAGGCTCGCAGAGACAGATCCGGTTCATCCGACTGGTACTGGGTAGGCGGATAAGACGGAATGTCTGTCGTGAGTTCACGGCCTTCAGACACCCACTTCTTCCGCCCGCCGTTCAGAAGTCGAACGTCTTTATGACCGTAGATTTTGAGCTGCCAGAAAGCCCAAGCGGCAAACCAATTGTTACTGTCGCCATATATGATGATCGGCGTTTCTCGTGAAATTCCGGATTTGGACAGTAGCGCCTCGAGCTGACCCTTGGGTAGTATGTCGCGCCGCAATGTATCGCATAGCTGGGTATTCCATGCCCACGCAATTGCTCCGGGAATGTGACCGAGGTCGTAGGCGGACGTATCGACGTCAACTTCTACGATGCGAAGTGACGGATCGGACAGGTGTTGAGCGAGCCAATCTGTTTCAACCAACACTTCCGGGTGCGCATACTGTGCCATACGCACCACGTTAACACGTGCTTGTCGATTGAGAAAGTAGGCTTACCCGGGTCCGATCGCACCCGGCGCGACTTTCGTGTAATACGCCGGCCTGGGATAACCCGGGGCGCGTTCGAACAGAGGACTACGAAAGATTCCGAGTTTGTGCGCGAAAAACTTGAGTGTCGTCGCGAGCACGCCGAAGCCATACCGGACACTGCGACGGAAGCTGATCGACGATGCTTCCCTGAAATACTTCGTCGGGCAGGAGACTTCGCCGATACGGAAGTTGAACATGACGGCTTGCGCCAGCATCTCGTTATCAAATACGAAATCGTCCGAGTTCTGAGACAACGGCAGGGTTTCCAGAACGCGCCGGTCGAAGGCGCGAAACCCGGTGTGATACTCCGACAGTTTGACGCGCAGGAAGAGATTCTGGCATGCCGTCAGGAGCCGATTGAAAACGTACTTGTACAGCGGCATACCGCCCTTTAAGGCGCCACCGCCCACAATCCGTGAACCGAGGACCACATCATAGACGTTGTAGGCGACCATGCTCGCCATCGGGGTAATGAGAAGCGGAGTGTACTGGTAATCCGGATGAACCATTACCACGATGTCAGCTCCGGCGGCCAGCGCTTCCCGGTAGCAGGTTTGCTGATTCCGGCCGTAACCGTAATTGCGGTCGTGAACAAAGGTTAAAACGCCAAGCTCTGCGGCGAGCTGTGCGGTGTGGTCCTTGCTCGAGTCGTCAACAAGGATTTTTATGTCGACCGACTCCGGAATATCCGCGATTGTCTGCTTCAGAGTTTGTTCGGCGTTGTAGGCCGGCATCACCACTGCAACTCGTCTTCCGTTGATCACAAAGCTCCTCCTAGCTCGTTTACTGCCAACCACACTGCGCTGCGCAGATGCGGCGGTGTAAACGTCACTGTGGCAAATGCCAGTGTATCTTAAGATACGTGCTATAAGAAGTTCTTATATTTTTATTCTCTTGCATAAACATTTTTTCTAGGCTAACTTGGACTCATACAGGCGATGTGCCAGGACCTGACCGGGAACTCACATCGGTTGTTGTACTTTCAGGGCTGCTTGCATGAACCACAGATGCGGGCAGCCCTTTGAAATATCAAGACGAGGCTTTTCCGAATCGACGTCATGTCTTCCCAACTACTTTCGGGCGCAAAGATTCTGCTCAACTGCTTGAGCCGCGAAGGTGTCGAGTGCATTTTCGGGTATCCGGGCGGAGTGACTCTGCCGCTGTATGACGCGCTCTACGATTGCGAGATTAGACATGTACTAGTACGGCACGAGCAAAATGCCGCCTTTGCAGCCCAGGGATATACCCGCGCAACGGGCAAGGTAGGCGTGTGTTGCGCGACCTCCGGCCCAGGCGCCACGAACCTCGTTACCGGACTGGTGGACGCCATGATGGACTCCATTGCGCTGGTGGCGATCACCGGGCAGGTTTCGACCAAGCTGATGGGCAGCGATGCGTT
>JAFAUR010000410.1 GCA_019243205.1 Acidobacteriaceae bacterium
TCATCGACGCCCAAGACGAGCGGCCCATCCGGAACGAAAACCTCTACGAGCAATCCCAACAGCACGCGGCTGGCTTCCCGACTCGACCAACTGGCGCGGCTTAGAACTCGATGGTAACGGTGGAAGCGCCTCTCCTGGTCCAGCCCCGTCGCACGCAGAGCCGAACTGACGGTCCTTCGTCCGGGGGCGAGGACCGCGCCCGCCAGCAGCACCTTCGCATGTTGCCAGACACGCTTGGAAAACAGTGGCGCAAACGGGGCCAGCACTTGTATCATGGCGGTCGGTAGGGGGTACGCACCTCCTCGATCACCTCTCTTTGAGCGGACTGGTGACGAGCGTACCCTACCCCTTTCACTCACAAATGGCTAAAGTCCACAGGCTGTTGAAATTCGCGCGTGCTCCCAGGTCAGGGGCTGGATGCCGGGACTGAATGATCGGTAGCATTTGTTCTCCAGGTCCGTTCCGGCAGGAGGCGCCACCATGATGGGTACGAAGGAGCGCAACTTTCGCTCACTCCCCGAGGGCATCTCGCTCGAAGATCTCGTACCAGAAGACAACTTCTACCGTCGCTTGGAGCAGAGGCTCGATCTCTCCTTCGTGAGGGAGATGGTGGAGGATCTCTACGCCGCCTCGGGTCGCCCGAGCGTCGATCCCGAGGTCTTCTTTCGCTTGCAGTTGGTGATGTTCCACGAAGGCGTCCGCAGCGAGAGGGAGTTGATGCGCATCGTCTCCGACCGCCTATCGTTGCGGTGGTACATAGGCTACGATCTCCTGGAGCCCCTTCCCGATCACTCCTCACTCACCCGCATCCGCGATCGCTTAGGCCTCCCTGTGTTCCGCGAGTTCTTCGAGCGGATCGTCGAGCTATGTGTAGAGGCGGGTCTGGTCTGGGGTGAGGAGCTGTACTTCGATGCCACCAAAGTAGACGCCAATGCTTCCCTGGACTCGATCGCGCCGAGGTTCTTCGTGGAGGAGCACCTCGGAGAGCTCTTTCCCGAGGAAGAGCCTTTTAGCGCCGAGCAAGATGAGAGCTTCACCGCGGCCGACGAGCGGAGTCCCTCGGCCGTAGCCGAGCTCCACGAGCTGCCCTCCGCCGAAGATGAGACGCTCGTGGAAAGCAACGCCTCAAAAGACGACTGGATCTCCAGGAATGGACACCAGAGACGCGAGCAGAAAGGTGTGTGGTACCGGCGCAAGGCGGACTTCCTGGCCTCGAAGACCGATCCCGACTCCTCGCCGATGAAGCGCCGGGAGAGCAAGGGCTCGCACCTGGGCTACCACGCCCACTACGTCGTGGACGGTGGCAAGGCGCGCATCATCCTGAGCGCCCTGGTCACCCCCTTCGAGGTCACCGAGAACGCGCCAATGCTCGACCTGCTCTGGAGAAGTACCTTCCGCTGGAAGCTCCACCCAAAGCAGGTCACCGGCGACACCGCCTACGGTACCACGCAGAACATCGCCGCCGTAGAGGGCGCTGGCATCCGAGCCTACGTGCCTTTGACCGGAGCAGGTAAGGCTGGACCCTACTTTAGCAAAGAAGAGTTCGCCTACGACCCCAAACGGGACCTCTACCGGTGTCCGGCGGGCGAGACCTTGAGGCCGAAGACCTTCAACACCGCCAGAAACCAGATCGTCTACAAAGCCGAGCCGGGCACCTGTGGGTGCTGCCCGCTCAGGCCGCAATGCACCGACAACAAGAGTGGCCGCCAGGTCCTTCGCCACCGTGACGAGCGCTACGTAGACCGGGTCAAGAGTTACCGTGGCACCTTCCCGTATGAAAAGGCATTGCGCAAACGCCGGGTGTGGGTGGAACCTCTGTTTGCCGAAGCCAAGGACTGGCACGGTTTACGCAGGTTCAGGCTCAGGAGGCTAGAGAAGGTAAACATCGAGGCGCTGCTAATCGCCTCCGGGCAGAACGTAAAGAGGTTGGTCGTGGCCCGGGATCGTGGCCCGCGGAAGTTGGCACAGGTGGCGGCCCTGCGCCCGCCGGACCCGGTGAGTCGTTGCCGGCCTCATTTGACGGATGTTGGCCTTCTTTCGTTGGAGCAAAGGCGTATTTCAACAGCCTGTCGACTTTAGCCATTTGGCTGTGTAACACACCGCATCGGTTAGGCGTTCTACGAAGGCCTTCGGACTTTTTGCATGTCGTTGTGGCAGACCGACACGCAAAAAGTCGC
>JAFAUR010000788.1 GCA_019243205.1 Acidobacteriaceae bacterium
GTTGGCAGATACGGATCAATTGGCGACGCTGTCTGTGACTTGTACGGTCGTTAAGGACCCGGCTAACGGCATTCTCACGGTCCAGGCTCAAAATTCAACCGTAGCCGGCATCGGATCGGCGGGCTAAATCCATGACTGCAAACGAACGTGACGAGCAGTTTGCTCGCGACTTATTTTGTAGTTTTTGCGCTTGGCTCGGACGGTTTCCGTTTGACCGGATTCGGGCTGGGATGCTGTCTGAGCTTGGATCATCCTCACGCAAGGTTGGATTCCGGTGGCAAGACTGGCCCGACAAGTCATCGATGCCTACTGCGCTGATGAACGGCTAGATGAGGCAATAGCGCGCGGAGTACCACCGCCACCGCGTCCAACTCCCACCCCGATCGACGAGACAGTTCTTCCTACCGAGAAAGTCCAATAAGAACGGCCATTTTTCTCCTGCTCTGCGTGGCGGTTTCCTCAATCATCGCAGGGCATTTCAATGTCACCCCGGCATTACGCTGCCGCTGAAAACCTCTGCGACGAATCCAGCCCTCAGAACATTCACGTAATCGCACGCAGACAACCGGCCAATAAGAAGATGATGATGAATGCGCCGCCGAGAGCCAGCGCGGGTCCGGCAACGCAATGTCACCCGATACAGGCACGAAGTCGAGCTCCATCGCCATAAACTTATAGGGTTCGAATTTCGCAAAATCAGGGTTGGACAACAGCGTCAAAAGGGCATCACGGCTGTTGTGATTGTCTATTAGCCCTACGCCCGGACGTCCGCTACGGGAGCGATGGCATCCAGAAGCTCACTGAAGGCTCCGTCAGCGGAGGTATTTGTCCGGAAGGCAGCTTCAGCACTTCATAGTTCAGCGTATAGAGATTGCGCCAGAAGTCGACCGCGAGTTTGGCGGCATTCATCCCTTTAGTCGTACTGATCGGTTGAGTACCGGACTGCTCGGGATGATATATATCCAAACGGAAGGCCATCTGGCCGGAATCGGAATTTCGCGAGAGAACGTATAAGAAGCCCGAGAACTCGACCGCGAGGTCGAGGTAATCGAATCCCTGGGTGGCGGGTAGTGTCAAGAAGTGCGAGCTTTGTTGTTTTTTGAAATAAGGAACGGGGTTCCCGCCCAGATCAAATGCCTGAATGCGATTGTTACCGGCCTCCAGAATGAGAATCGCTCCTTCGGCGGAGATGCACGCGGCCACCGGGTATTTCATCAGCCCGGGAAGCGATCCTGACCCGGAGTACGTTCGTGCGAGGTAACTCTGCTGTGCCACTTTGTCGACGACTGCCGATGCAGGCAACTTCAAAGCTTCAAACTTATGATTGTCATGATTGATGCTGACTACATGGCCTGCAGGATGCAAGAGCAGGGCCGTCGAATCAAGATTCAGCTGGCCGAAGGCCATCCCTTCCACGGGGCTTGCGAACGAAACGGTGGGATCGAGTTGCACTTGGCGCAGCATCAGAGTCGAAGGATCGACATAGAAGTTTGCGCCGCCGCTGGTGAGTAGATTGTAGGCAACGTTCACGCCGATACCCGCACCGCCTTCCGTCAACCCGCAAGGGAGCCGGGCATAACCGTTCTGCGCGTTCTTTCCGCCCTCTGTTTGATCAGTGTTGAGATTGGCGGCCATATCGAGCTGTCCTTGCGTGCCCGACTGGCAGTCCTGGACGCCGCTACTATAGCTTTGCCAGGAATAGCCAACGTACCCTGGGTTCACCGCGGTGGACTGACGAACGGTGATACTTCGTAGCGGGCCAAGATCTCCAGGCTGGTCTCCGCCTGAGGGAGGAACATAGGGCGGAGGAATGGAACCGGGCGTCCATCTGTGGAGCCCTTGCGCATCCAGAGTGGTTTTGCTCGTGTGTATATACACGGTGCTCTTCTGGATTGGAGTCTTGATCTGCTCAATGGTTATGTCAGGTGCGGTGTTGGACGTGTTGGACACTAATCCCGTGCTTCCCTTAGCACAGCAGTAGTCGTTCGGTGCTTCTGCGACTGCCGATTTCCGGAAGTAGAATCCGACGCTGATGTTCACCATGCCACCCCAGGGGATGCCGGTCAGGTTGATCGGAATGGGATTTTTTAAATTGCCCACCTCTACACCGTCCAGGTAATGCGGCGAGCCGTTGTCGAACAGATAGTTGATCTTGTAATACAGCACTTCGCCGGAAGGAGGTCGAGGGAAGCTCGCGGCTTGCGGGTGTATCGTCAGGCTCAAATTGTGAGTGAACGTCAGATCGAACTGATACACCGGTGGCGAGATCCCTAATTCGATACTGGTTACAGCAAGCTGCGCCGCACCGATAATAGCGGCGGCTACACGAGCGATTTGACCGATGACTGGAATAGCGTCAATAATTTCGGCTGTTACAAGCACCGTTGCGATAGCTTCCAATACGTATGGGAAAGATTTAGACACCACGGTACCGAGGAACACTTTCACCATTGCGAGCGCTTCGGGGACGCCTGGAGAGGTGCCGTTGAACCCTGCTCCGAGAACAGCGCTCAACTCGGCCGCAATGTATTTACCGACAACACCGCCAACAGCCTTGTAAACGGGTTCTGCATTAGAGACGCCGAGCGCCATAAAAAGAGCTATTAGCCCGATGTTGAAAACCATCGTCATGCTAAAGCCGACATCCCACAAATGAGCTGGTCCAATGGCTGAACCAGAGCCGCCCTGACCCGCGTAGAAGACGTTGATCGTTGCTGCGTCCGGAGGGACATTCACGATCACAGAAACACGGCCAGGAGGATAGATCGGGATGCCGGCGACACTGAACACAGGACCAACAATGCCGGCGAAAAGTGCGTTCCCTCTATTGAGTTGCGGAGTTACTCCGTCCGGTAGCGTGTTCTTGGGAAGGCTTGCGGCCGGTATTACATTTCCATCGCGATCGACAAACTGAAGATACATCCCAAGGTAACGGAGAAACCAATTTGAGACGTTGTTGAAAGTAACTTGTACGCTGCCATTCTGAGTTGCAACATCCGGATCAGAATACTTTAGGCCCGTCTCAGCGTTCACGTGCCGGAAAGCCCACGCAGGGGCCCCTGCGTCGGGAGCACTGACCGCGCCGTGGTTCACCGCCGTCACTCCATCGTGGCGGTACCAGATTTTGCCCGCGAGTTCGTTTACAAGGGTCGAGTGGATAGCAGCCGAAGGGTTATTCAATTGTGGGTCAAACGGAGTGACATCCATCCCCAGCTTCGGGTCATCCTTTACGCTAGGATGAATCGTCTTTACCGAATCGCCGACCCGCTGCTCCACTTCTGAATGCCAGTCAGGGAAATACTGATTCAGGCCATTCGTTAACTTATAGGGCGTTCCGTCATCCTGATTCAATGGCACCAAGGTTGCCCATCCCTGCGCGTTGGATTGATTTGTAGTCTGCTGTGGCACGGCGGCGCCCGTGTTTTTCAGAAGAGCAGACAGGAATTGCGTTCCTGCATCTACCGAAACGTATCGCGCTGCAATGTAGAGGGCACTCTCAGGTTGGGCGCACACCAAATCCGGATGCAACGTAACCAGCGTTCGGGCAACATCGGTGTAATCCACGAGATCGAGTTCGTCCCGGAGGTCCTGTTCGGTTGAAGCAGGATCCATTTGATAGACCTTGCGTTTTGCCGAGAGTGGAAGAGGGCCTGCGCCGAGTGACGAACGAAGCCGCGCGAAGGCACCAGGGACTGCGGACGCCGGCATGATCTGCAATACCATCGACATGGACCAGGTCCCGGACGCTGTATCCAAAGGAGAGTAAAGATAGGCAAGCGGCGTGATGTCGGTCGGCACCGCCGCATTTTCGACATAGTGCGTCGCTGCATCATCGGGGAGCGAGCGAAGAAACGAATTATTGGCTCGCGCTCTTTGCAAAACGCTTGGATTGCTGGCTACTTTCTGCAGCTTGTAATGCTGTTTGAATAGATAAAGGTAGTAATTTTTGGCCGGATCGTAATCTACGCTATTTAGATTAAAGAATAGAGTTCGTAATTCAACGTTTCCCGATTGCGCCCCTCCTGACTTTGGCTTTAGCCCGAGAACCGAAGCTGCGATTGCCGTTTGCGCGAGGAATCCTCGCCGCGTCACTCGGGAGTGAGCGCGCAATCTTTGAAGCATTTTGATGGTTGCACGTCTACTCCCGCGCGGTATATAGCTCCGTCGCCTCTGTATTCGGGTCATGTTTTCTCCTTGTCCAACTGATGGCCTCACCAGAAAAACTGCACTGGCAGCCCCTGGCAGATATCCTTCGGGTTCGCGGGCGCTTTCATGTACGTCGCCTCGTATTGATAGGCTGCGGCGGGGACGCCGGCCGAGGGATCCAGTTTGGTGATGGGACTCTTCCAGTGCGGATTGCCGCCTGTGGGATCAGCGGCACCGCAGTCGCCTACGAATCCGTCCGGGCAGGTGAGAGTGGGGCTACTTTGAGGCTCTGGCACCTTCGTGGGAGACTCGTAGTTGATGTAAACACACACATCGCTCCCGGTAGCTGGCGTGCAATCAGAGCAGGTGAATTGATTGTGGTGCGTTCCGTCCAGAAGGATGTACATATTATTTCCGCCCGGCCGGAAATCGACAAACGCTTCGTTCAAATCCGGGGAGTCATCCAGCGCGTCGTCAAGAGTGGCGCCCTGCAGGAAGGCCCGTTGGAGCAAAGATGGCTTTCCCGATGTGTTTGAGAGTGTCGCACCGGTGAATCTCGATCCGACGAGAATCGCACCCGAGAACTCCACTCCATACCCTTCCGCCTCGCTGAAGTCGACACCATATAAGTAGGCGTCGGTGAAAATCGTGCCGGTCATTTTGGCCGCATAGGCGGCGCTGCATCCACACGAAAAGCCTTCATGGCCATCCGAAGAAGGTCCGTCGCATTGACTAGGTGAAGGCGCTGTGTTGCATTTTCCTGGGTTTGTGCCGTAGAAATTTGAGCTGGTGAAATCCGTTCCGTTCAGCTCTGCGTTCGAGAGATTTACATTTTTTAAATGCGCCTGCCGAAGCGATGCGTTTGCCATATGAGCCGAACTGAGGCTTGCACCCGTTAAGTTCGCGAAGTTGAGCTGAGTGCCCTCCAGGACCGCATGGGCAAGATCTGCATTTTGGAGAGTCGCTCGATTCAGCAGCGCGTGGCTGAGATCCGCCCCGACAAACTTGGTAGCGTCCAGAACAGCTCCAGTCAGATCGACTGAAGCCAATTTGGCGTTTGAAAAATCGCGCCCGTCGAATTGGTTGACGCAAGCGTGTATGTTGGCGCCGCTGAGATCGAGGTAAGGCCAGTCGGTGAAAAATTCGCAGCTCATCGTGCTCTGGCGGAAGGCGAGCCGGCAATTGGTGTTCGATCGGTCGATTTCAAGTGGGCCTTCGCCGAAAATCGCGTTTCCGTTGTTCACATTCGTTTGGGAGAAATCGGCACACGTTAGAGAAGCGTTCGTGAAGTAGGTCAGCCCATTGAACTGCGCGCGAATGAAACAGGCCTTGTCCAGCGTCGCGAAGCTGAAATCGGCTGAGGCGGCCGGATTGGAACTGTCCGTCTCGATGATGGTCCCCTCGAAGTTCGCACCCGTCAGATTGGCGTTCCCAAAGAACGGTGCGATCAATGTGGCGCCTGCGAAGTTACTGTTCTTCAAGTCCTGAAACGCGAAGTTTGCTGCCTTGATCGTCTGCTGATGGAAGTCTCTTCCAGGAGGAACGGGATTCACAGGGCATGTCAGGTTCTGGCCGCCGGCTGCCGCGGTCAGCGCCGCTGCTGTGATAACGAGTTGGATCGTCCGTCTCATTCGTACGCCTCCGAATCTCATCTGCTCCCCGCGTTTCCGGCTGCCGTTGATTTGAAGTACTGATAGGTCGCGGAAAGGCCTGGCAAGCCGTCGTCCCCATGAGCGCCCCTGCCAGTCGAGTTCCCGTTGACGCCGCCAACGCCGCCTCTCCCGCCCTTCCCCGGCTCCGCGGGATAGAAGATCGGATTGAACGCCGGCAAGAACATGCTGACTTCGGCGAGTCCCACAGAAGGGCCGCCATTTCCGCCTGCCCCGCCACTGCCCCCGCCGCCTGGGCCGCCGGGACCACCTGGACCGCCGAACCCGGGGCTCAACCCTGTGCCGCAGGCTTCGACTTGCTGAACCGTCTGCCCGCCGCCTCCAGGTCCGCCTGGCCCACCATTGCCACCATCCGCGCCCGCACCGCCCTGGCCGCCAGGTCCAGGAATAATCAGGTTATTCTGCGATTCGGGAACGCGCTCGTACACCTGCGAATTGAAGATGACCAGCGGGATAGACGCGCCGCCCGGCTGTCCTCCTGCTCCTTCTGGTCCGCCGCAGCCACCACCGCCGCCTCCACCGCCCGGTCTGCCTTCGAGGTCCTGTGATTTCAGGTCCCAGCCGACGTAAACTCCGTAGCCGCCCGAACCACCACCGCCTCCCCCGCTTCCAACTTGGCCGGCATCGCCATTACCGCCTGGTCCTGCCGGAAACCAAGTTGTGTTCTGGAAGCTTCCGCCAGTATTCGAGTCCCGCTTACCTCCGGCAACCCCGCTGTTCCCAGGATTTCCGGGGTGGCCTTGAAAGCCGTTGCCGGCATTCTGATTTCGGTCTGCGGTGTCGCATTCACACCCGGCGGCTCCTCTGCGTCCGCCTGAACCACCCAGAACGTTACCGCTTGGGTAACCTCTCTGGCCGACACTATTGGGGTAGTTCGTGTTTTTGCAACTACATGAATATCCGACGCAGTGGCTATAGAGCAATTGGATGTCTGCGCCATGACCGCCTTGCCCGGTGGAGTTCGCACCCCCCGGCTGATTTGCAGGACACGCCATCCCGCCGGAACCTCCGTTGTTGGCTTCCGCTTTCGGCGCCTCTCCCCGACCACCCTGGCCTTCGCCCGCAACATATTTTCCCGGGGCGCCGTCTGCTCCGCGTCCACTCTCAAACACGTCATAGCCGAGATACAGGTTGGTGCTGTTGCTGACAATCATCCCGATGCTGGATGCGCCCGGTTGCAGCGGAGAGGTTCCCTTTACGACGAATCCTTGCAGCGTAGTCGGGGTCTTGATGTTCTCCGCACGAATCGCAGGATTCCCGCGCGCCACGGAACGGTAATGGTGGTCTACGCCGTCAAACGCGCAGCCGCCATACACACTCACCCCATCCGCAAGATCCAACGGTACTGACAAGCTATACACCCCATACCGAACCAGGACCGCATCACAGTTCTTGCCTTTGCAGTTATCGATCCCTTGCTGGATGGTTTTACAAGGGGAGTTCCTGTCTTGCCCGCAACTGTTGTTATCCGTTCCCTCCGGGGACACAAACCGTACACCCTGCAAATTCGGCGTCAGATTGCCCGCGCAGATCACCGCCTGCGCAGGCCCGAACCGAACGAATAGTAGGAAAATTAACAATGCTCGCATCGCCAATCCGCTGCCAGGGGAACGAACACGCTGGATTTCCTCCGTTACCAAAGGCACCCTTCCCCTAGATCTACCGGCTCACACTTAGATACAGAGTACTGCGTAAACAGAGCAGACCGTCTGCTTTCCAGCTTGCATAGCAGCTGAGCGGTCTTGAGGACCAAGTTTGATTTTGGTACCAAGGGAACTCATGCAACTCGTGGACTGGCCGGATAAAGGAGCCGTTGGTCCACTGTTGAGGATCTTCCCAAAATCCGATGCTGGCAGACATTTACGACCGGCACATCTCCGGCGTAGTTGGGGTGAGACTCGCTCGTGCTTGTGCCGAAAGCGGTGTTAGTCAACGTGAATTTTCCTATCGCCGTGAGCCTCGCGCTTGAAGTTGCGGCGTGCACGTTTGTATCGCTCTGCCTGCTTAGTGACGCAAAAAGCGCCCCGAAATGAGAGTTGTAGTCCAACTCTCAAGGCAGCGATTTGTGGGCAAATTTAACGAAAGTGCGGAGGAAGTGCGTATTGTCTGCGCCCCATCGCCAAAGATGAGCTCCGCCAAAATCCGCAATTCCGGCTTGCGCGTTATGCGACAACATTCCGGAAACCGTGTTCAAGGCCATTCCTAAACCCTTCCGGACTTCCGAGGACCTATCCGGTTCGATGAGCGCATTGCGGAGATAAGTGGCCAATAGACTGGATCATGCCATAGAGGTAGGCTGAAGAAGCTATATTTTCTTTCAGTTGGATTTCTTCAGGAGCCGGGGCCCCGCTTCCTGCCAGCGTCTTGGCGGATCAGAGCCGGAAGGAGGACCCGTGTGAGGTAACGATCCTCGTTGTCCCAATGTCGGTCGCGCTGGAGCGGCTTGCTGCGTGCTGGGCCGATAACTGCGACCAGATCATCTTGCGCCGATGCCCGCTACGCCGCCGCAGCCGGGCTCTGTAGCGTCATCAGCGAACCAGAACGCCAAAGCCGGGATATTGTGGCAATTCCTTCTCGGCCTCCAGAGGCGAAAGAATTCGTATGCCATGGTGAGCTGCGATTCTTATTGCGCGCTCCGGATCGTCCACGACATAGGTTATGGCGTCTCGCGGCAGCGACATGTCTCGAGCCGGTTCGCTCATGGCAAGGAAATAGTTATCCAAGCCGACGGGGTCCGCACCAATTGCTTGCACCAGGATCAACGTGCGAACGACAGGCGAGGTGCAGTTGAACGCGTGAGCCTTCCCCTGAGGAAGAAAGGCGACCTCGCCAGCTTTGATTTCCAGTATTTTGTCTTCGCAGTAGAAGCGCATCGAGCCTTCCAGCACGAAGTACAACTCGTGTTCCCGTTCGTGAACGTGAGGCGGAGGCTCATTTCCAGGCTTCGTGTAGTACTCCATCAGGGCAAAGCGGCCGCCTGTTTCCGAACTCTTCGCTAAGAACGTCATCAAGCTGCCCATGTAGCTGAAGGTGGAGTCAATGGTAGCCGCTCGCGCGAAGGATGTTGCCAACTGTTGTTCTTCACGTTCAATCGTGGCCTTACTCCCACTAGTCTTACTACCGTTCAAGTAAGCAGGTAATGCATTCTTGGTTTGTGTCATTGTCTTGCTCTCCTGTTCTTGGTATGGCCGCGCCTCCTCCACGCTATCGCCGCTCCCTCGATCGGAGCGAAAAGTAGCATACTTGGATGGCTTGCTGACTTTCTCGTTACTCCTGATCAACTACGGTCGGTATCATCGAGCGATCGCTTCGCTTTTCACCATGAGTCCACGTCGTTCGAGAAGTCTGCCAGCGGCGTCACAGTCGACCAGCGCTCAGCGAATTTGCCGTCCACAATTCTCCATTGAACAAAGCCGTGAAACTCAACCTTTCGCTGACTCGCTAAATCCGTGCCAGACCACACGGCTCGAACCACGACCCTGTCTCCATCTGCCATCACGTCTCGAACGTCAACCGTGAGGTCTGGGATCTGCTTCATCAAGACCTGAAGCCTCGCGGCACCGTCGCGCAGATCATTCTTGTGGTCGCCTTGAAGTTCATGGTCATAGAGGTCTGGCCGTATGTTCCCAACAACGGTTTGAACGTCTCGACCGTTTACCGCTTCAAAGTGACTTTTGACAAACTCTCTGTTTGTGCTCGACTGATCCATTGTTTTCTCCTCGTTTGGCTCGAAAGCCCGAGTGCAGCCTTTCTGATTTCCGGCGCTTAGGCGACAAAATGCGCATCGGTGCGCTCTCGACAATCTGCCGCGAACTGGGACCTGAGCTTGTGTCGAGCGAAGCAAAGATCGTCTTGCGAAGACGCCCATCCGCGCGCGCCACCGCGTCGCGCATGAACGGTTCAGCCGACTTTCCGACGGTCCCCTGAACAAAGGCGTCTGCCTCCGCGGGCGACCAATCTTGCTTGCCGGCTAGGCCCAACTGCGGCGAGGGTTTGAACGCCTGCGCCATGTGGTCGCGGTCGACTGGCGGCGCTAGATCTCGCCTTGCGGAACGGTGAAGATCACGTACAGAGCGACCGCTGACAGCATGATGAAAATCGCGTAAACCCACCAATATAGTGCTACGTGAGAGGGCGCGGCTCGTGCTTCGGTTGTCGCTTCTGTGTAAGAAATTGTCTGAACTGGTTTTGCGGACATTGCGGGCTCCTATGTTTTTTGTTTTCCCGGCCACAGCAAATACAGTGGGAACGTAAGCCTGCCTTCACGCAGTGACGCTGGCGAGCATCTCGAAGCCCTGCGCCAGTGCTAGCGTGTCGATATACTCCCGGACATTCGTCACTTTGCCATTCCGAACGGTAAAGGCGATGACCCAATTATTCTCGAACGCCCTATTCGT
>JAFAUR010000139.1 GCA_019243205.1 Acidobacteriaceae bacterium
GGAAGAGCCCCAACGGCGCGACGGCACACTTTCGGCAATCAGGGCATCGTACTTCTCTTTCACAGGACGAGTCATCTCGGTATCTATAATCCCCGGCCGAACCTCGTATACTCCGATGCCCTCGGCCGCGAGCCTAACAGCAAAGAGGCGCGTTGTCATACTCGAAGCGCACTTGGATACGCAGTACTCGCCGCGGCTGACGGATACCGCCACGGCATTGCTGGAAGTGATGTTGATGATGCTGCGATGGTGTCCTCGAATTGCACTCTGTTGCAGCATGCGGCGTGCGACTGCCTGACTCAGAAAGAACACAGCCCTCGTGTTTACTCGAATACAGCGGTCGAAACTCTCGGGCGCAACGTCGAGGAGATCGCCTCGTTGCAGAACGCCCACGCCCGCATTGTTGACCAGACAATCGATGCTGCCCCATCGCGAGCATGCTGCGTCAATCAGGCGAGCATGCTGATCGATGTCGGCGATATCTCCGCCGTGAAAAGAACCTTCCACGCCGCAGGCCGTGATCTCGCTGATCAACTCATCCCGTGCTGAGGCGGAATGGCCTTCGGGTAAGTCGTTCAAGAGAATGTGAAACCCTGATTTTGCGAGTGCGATAGCGCATGCTCTTCCGATGCCGCGGATGGCTCCGGTTACGAGCGCTGTCGGGTTCGCGGAGAATGAATCCGGCATGCATGTAAATGTAACGCGCTCGAAGGATTGCGTTCAGGTGTCGAGTACAATCCAGGCCGGCGCATGATCGCTTGCGTTCTCCTCGCCTCGAACCCACCGGTCCACTCCCGCATCAACCAAGGAGGGCGCGAGCTGCGATGACAGTAGCAGATGATCCAGTCGCATGCCCTTGTCAGCTTGCCAGCGCTCGAATTTATAGTCCCAGAACGTCCACAGTGGCCCGGTGGGCTGCACCTTTCTTAATGCGTCAGTCCATCCTTGCGCAAGGAGGCGTTGAAATGCTGCGCGGCTAGCGGGTTGGACGAGAGCATTCTTGTCCAAGGAGCGAGTCGGGTAGATATCGTCGGGGGTCGGCACGACGTTGTAGTCACCGGCGAGCACGACTGGAAGTCGTGCCTCCAGCAGGCCGAGGGTATGCGCAGACAAACGTTCAAACCATGCCAATTTGTAATCGAACTTCGGGCCCGGCTGTGGATTTCCGTTGGGCAGATAGATGCAGCCGATGAGAACACCTGCAATTGCTGCTTCCACGTATCTGGCCTGATGGTCGGTCTCGTCACCCGGAAGCTGCGAGCGGGTCAGAACCGGCATGCGGTCGCGTGCGAGGATCGCCACTCCGTTCCAAGACGGTTGTCCAACCCAAACAGCGTTGTAGCCGATGCTCCCAAGACTCTGTGCCGGGAAGAAGCCGTCCTCGGTTTTGAGTTCCTGCAGGCAGACCACATCCGGTTTCTCCTGCTGGAGCCAAGCACGCAGATTTCTCAGGCGCTTGTTGATGTTGTTGATATTGAAAGTGGCGATCTTCACCGTTCGTGAGTGTTTCCAACCGATGATGCTGGGTCAGAAAGGGTCAGAACGTGGCAATCGGATTGAGGGGCGATCCGGTCCCGCCAGGAACGGGAAGCGGCGCGGCGGTCAGGAGAAACGTCCATCGGTTGCGTGCCGCAGCGGTGTTGGCTAATTCTTCCAGATCGCAGTTATCGAAAATAGGTGTTCCCATGGCTACCAACAGAAGCTGATGCATGGGCTGGACTACGCCTGGAACGCGTGAGGGCATCACGTCGGTGGCAGCATCACTACCAACCATGGCAACGTCCCGCTGCTTCAGCCATTTCGCACAGGATGCGTAGAGCCCGGCTATGCGAGCGGGGTCCCACGGGCCCTTTTGCTGCCGGCGCGCCCAACGGCCGGTACGAATGAAAACCACATCGCCGCTAAGCACTTTGGTTCCCGTTTTCTTTTCCCAGGCATCGAGGTCCTCAGGATAGATTGCCGTGCCAGGTTCAAGAAACGGAACATTCTTCAGACGCGGAATATCAATAAGTACGCCCCGGGTCAGGATACCGTTCTTGTAACCAGTCACCGCCAATTCCTTCGCGCCTTGCTCAGTGATGTCCGTTTGCGGGAAACCGTTGAACATCTTGCCCTTCCACGCCATATGGCAGAGCGCGTCCATATGGGTGTGAGCGTATCCATGATAGGAGACACGATATTCGTCCAGCACAAACTGGCCATCCGGGTGCGCTCCGGTAGAAAGCATGGTGTGTGAAAACGGCGAGGGGTTATCGGCTGCCTTTTCCGTTTCGACATTGCGAGCAAGTGAAACGGAGTATCCCTCTTTTACCAGCGAGACGGCCTCTTTTCGCTTTGCGGGAGTGATCAGGTGAACCGTACCGATCTGGTCGTCCTTTCCCCACCTTCCCCAATTGGAAAGTTCGGTCATCCAGCGCTCTACATCGGCTTGAGTCACATCGCGGGACGACGAGGACTGAGCTGCGCCGGAACATAACGCTAGCAAAGCGACCAGGAGCAATCGCGAGATGGGCATGGCGGAATCTTATTACATCAACAGATTTCGCTTTCGGTAATATTTTGTTCGACGGTCAAACATGAAGCTTGCCTCGTACTTGCGAACAACTTTGGTGAGCGCCTTAGCCGCGCTTGTTTGTCAGATGAGCTTTGGGCAAGAATCGCCCAGCGCAAACTGGACGGCGGAACAGGACCATCAGAACATGATGGATCAACTCGGGATCAAGGCGCTCCGTCCCGGGCCAAGCGGGAATGACAAAAATGCGAACCACGCCAACTATGACGAGAGTAAAGCGAACCCGTATGGTGATCTGCCGGATGCACTTACGTTGAAAGACGGGCAAAAGGTCACGTCAGCGCAACAGTGGTGGAGTCAGCGCCGCCCGGAAATTGTAAGTGATTTCGAACGCGAAGTGCTGGGCCGTGTTCCTCCTGACGTGCCGAAGGTCACCTGGACCGTGAAGAATACAGCGGATTCGAAGACGGGTGTTTTCCCGGTCATTGAAAAGCAATTGGTAGGGCATGTCGATAACTCGGCATTTCCCTCTATCAACGTTGATATCGAAATGACGCTCGTGACACCGGGAAACACGAAAGGCCCGGTGCCAGTGATGATCATGTTTAGCAGCGCGGCGCTTCGGAAGCTCATGGCGGCGAATCCGGAATTTAGAAAAAGAATGGGTACGGATCCCCCGTCAACGGAGCAACTCATCGCTGGGGGGTGGGGATATGTGCTCCTCGAAACGACCAGCATTCAAGCGGACAACGGGGCAGG
>JAFAUR010000043.1 GCA_019243205.1 Acidobacteriaceae bacterium
TCGCCAAACCGCTTGCCGGCTACGTGTTCAGCCGAAACCAGCAGGCGATCGATCTGGTTTTGGGGTCCCTTTCCTTTGGCGGCGGCGCCGTGAACCAGACCAATGTCTTTCTGTTCATTGAGTCCATGCCTTACGGAGGAGTGGGAACCTCGGGGCTAGGGAACTACTACGGGAAGTACGGCTACGATGCCCTCACGCACGCCAAGTCGGTCTTGATATCCCCGCCCGACGTCGCTATCGATCACTTGTTGCCGCCTTACACGAAAGAAAAGGTGCAAGCACTCGATCAATGGTTCGAATATTAGCCGGGATACACGAGGCAGCCCTGAAAAAAGGCCAGTCGTGATGATAAACAAGTTGAGCTTTGCTGTTCAGGGATGGCGCGCTGGCGCGGTATTCCGGGTCCAAACGAGCGGACTGGTGGCGTGGCGGGGGGCTCTCATTCACCTCCAGTTTCTGGCTACACCCGGCCTCCGCCTGAGTGTCTTCCTGCAGTGGGCTTGGACCTATCTGACCGGCCAAAGGGGCTCCCCGCTCATCGTGAATCATCATGCTTCCGCGCCGGCGAGCCCGGCAGTTGAAGAGGCTTTACGCGGCGCGGCCTGAGCCAACTGAAGGTACCCAGCAGACACACAAGCTGGAAAGAGAAATTTAATAAGGAGAAATATCGTGACTAAGAATGGAAAGATTCAAAACGTAACTGTCGTCGGAACAGGAGTAATCGGCGCGAGCTGGGCCGCTTACTACCTGTCCCGCGGATTCAATGTGATTGCAACCGATCCTGCGCCGAATGCGGAGGCTGGCCTTCGGAAGTATGTTGACGAAGCCTGGACGACGCTCAGCAAGAATGGCCTGTCTCCGAGCGCTTCGCGCGAGCGGTTGACCTTCGAGTCAAACATGGCTCAGGCACTCGCCGACGCGGATTTCGTCCAGGAAAACGCACCGGAACGTCCCGACTTCAAGGCAAAGTTATTCGCGGAGATGGACGATGCCACGCCTTCGGGTGCGATCCTCGCGTCGAGTTCTTCGACCCTCACTATGGACGTCATCCAATCCGCGGCCAAGCGTCCGGAGCGCTGTGTGATCGGACACCCTTTCAATCCCCCTCACGTCATTCCGCTCGTGGAAGTCGTGGGCGGAGCCAAGACGTCGCCCGAGACGATCGAAAAAACAATGGCATTCTATGCGGCCATTGGAAAAAAGCCGATTCGATTGTTCAAGGCGCTTCCCGGTCATGTGGCTAACCGGCTGCAGGCGGCGCTGTACAAGGAGGTCCTCTACCTCATTCAGCAAGGCGTGCTAAGTGTCGAGGACGCCGACGCCGCCGTGAGCTATGGGCCTGGACCTCGATGGGGCGTCATGGGGCCGAGCCTGCAATGGCACGTTGGCGGAGGGCAAGGCGGGATTCACCATTTCATGGAGCATCTCATGGGGCCCCTCGAGGGCCTGATGAAGGCTCTCGGCAGCCCTGACGTGACCCCGGAGCTGAAGCAGACCGTAACGGACGGAGTGATGCAAATGGCGGGCACTCGTTCGGTCGACCAGCTTGCTGAAGAAGAGAACGAGGTCTTGACAGGGCTCTTCAGCGGTCGCACCAGGGTCGGCCTCTAACCTTTTCGCTCGAAATCAGTAAGGAGATTCATCACATGAGTGCGATAACTTCCAAGCCGATCGACGTAGAGACGGAGAAGTCAACCACGTTCGGACGGCTCTTTTTTCTTGATCTCGGCGGCGGCCGCGTGTTGTCCGCAAATCCTGATGGTTCCGATTTGAAGACCATCATCAGCGAAGGCCGAAAACTGCCGGACGGACTAGCGCTTGACGTCGCCGCCGGACACATGTATTGGACGAACATGGGCAACCCCAAGAAGAATGATGGCGCCATCCTCCGTTCCGATCTTGATGGAAAAAACATGGTCACCATCGTTCCTCCAGGCGGCACATTCACGCCCAAGCAGCTCCAGTTGGACAAAAAGAACGACAAGCTCTACTGGTGCGATCGCGAAGGCATGCGAGTGATGCGGTCAAACCTCGACGGTTCAAAAATCGAAACCCTTGTGGACTCCAGCCAAGGCGATCCACGTCCGGGGCCGGACCCGACGAAATGGTGTGTCGGCATCGCGGTGGATGCTGAGGGCGGCAAGTTTTACTGGACTCAGAAGGGCCATGACAAAGCCGGTCAGGGTCGAATCTTTCGAGCAAACATCGAACTCCCGGCAGGCCAGTCAGCGGCGAATCGCAGTGACATCGAACTGCTTTATGAAAACCTGCCCGAGCCAATCGATCTGGATCTCGACGTCGCCAGTCGTACCCTG
>JAFAUR010000357.1 GCA_019243205.1 Acidobacteriaceae bacterium
ATTTCGCTGTGATGAGCAGACCGCGGAGTACGCGAATCTGTCCGAATTTTTTCCTCGCGAGGAAGTCCCGCTGGGAGCGGATCTGGTGATTGTGCTTGGCGGCGATGGAACGCTGCTGGCAGCTGCGCGTTTCGTCGCTGGTTTGGAGATTCCGCTGTTTGCGGTGAACCTTGGTCATCTAGGTTTTCTGACTGCGACCAAGCTGGAGGATCTGTTTGAAGAACTCGAACAGGTGGTCAAGGGCTCCTACCGGATCGGCAAACGCCAAATGCTCGATTGCGAGCTGGTGCGTGAAGGGAAGAGCATTGCCACGTATTCCGCTCTGAACGACATCGTGATTGCGAAATCGGAACTGGCGCGCATGATCGATCTGGATACATTCGTTGGCGATCATTTTGTGGCTGCTTACAAGGCGGACGGCTTGATCGTTTCGACGCCGACAGGTTCTACTGCGTACTCGCTGTCCGCGGGCGGCCCGGTGATTTTTCCGTCCGTCGCCGCTTTCTGCATTACGCCCATCTGCCCGCACATGCTGACCAACCGCCCGGTAATCGTTCCGGATACCAGCGTGATTCGTATTCTGAGCCGGGCCGAAGATGGAACGTATCTCACGGTTGACGGGCAAGTTGGCGAACCCATTCACAAAGGCGACCGCGTAATTTGCCGTGCCTCCCCGAAGAGCATTCAACTGATTCGACCTCCGAAGATGCTGTTCTTCGATGTACTCCGGGAAAAACTCAAGTGGGGGGAACGTTAGCCGTGAAGCGAATTACCCTAACGACCTGGATTTTCATTGCACTGGTACTGGGGATCCTCATTGGCGCGCTGTTTCCTGATTTTGCGAAAACCCTGGCGCCTATCAGCAATATCTTTCTGCGGCTGATCCGTTCGATTGTTGGCCCCTTGCTTTTCGGGACGCTCGTTTATGGAATTGCGTCCGCGGGCGAGTTGAAGACCATGGGTCGAATTGCGTTGAAGGCGGTGACTTATTTTGAGGTAGCCACGACTCTGGCGCTGGTCATTGGATTGTTGATCGCGAATCTGATGCGTCCGGGCGCGGGAGTTGCGTTGAACGCCGCTGCAGGCGCCGGTCCCGGAGTTCCGGCCCTTGCCAAACCTGTATCGCTCTCGCAGGTCCTCGAACATGCTGTATCCGCCAACATATTCGAGTCTCTAGCGCAGGATGATGTGCTGCAGATGGTTGTCTTCTTTTTCCTGTTTGGCGCGGCCTGCTCGGCAATCGGGGACAAGGCGAAGCCGGTGGTTGACTTTGCCGGGTCAGTGGCGGAAGTCATGTTCCGCTATACGAAGTACGTCATGTATACGGCTCCGCTCGGGGTGGGCGCGGCCATCGCAGTCACGATTGGCTCCAAAGGTCTAGGAGTGTTGTTCGGCCTCGGAAAGCTTGTTGGGACGTTATACCTGGCGCAAGCGCTTTTCGTGCTGCTGGTGCTGGGCTCTGCGCTTACTATCGCGAGAGTTCCAGTGGGCCGATTCTTCCACGCGGCGAGGCAGCCTTTTCTGCTGGCATTTTCGACCGCATCGAGCGAAGCAGCTCTGCCGCTTGCGCTAGAGAACATGGAGCGCATGGGCATCCCGAAACACATCGTCGGCTTTGTCCTGCCGACGGGCTACAGCTTCAATCTCGACGGATCGACTCTGTACTTGTCTTTGGCGTCGCTGTTTATCGCTCAGGCCGCCGGTGTCAACATGCCTTTGGGAACACAGATCACGATGATGCTGACGCTGATGCTGACGAGCAAGGGCGTGGCGGCGGTCCCGCGAGCGTCACTTGTGATTCTGGCAGGGACATTGGGCACTTTCAACTTGCCGCTCGAAGGAATTACGCTGATCCTCGGAGTGGATGCCCTGATGGACATGTGCCGGACTTCGGTAAATCTGCTCGGGAACTGCGTTGCGACGGCAGTAGTGGCGAGATGGGAAGGCGTCGCGCTAGAGGGCGGTGCAACCCGAACCGATGACATTGAGCTCGTCGCCTAAAAGCAACCAGGCGACGCGTCATGGCGCAGTGTTCGCTTGCTTTCGCAGCTCAGCAATGCGCGCGCTGACCAGCTGGATCACCAGAGATGTTGGCACGGGTTCGTCCGATCGAAATCGAATCGTCCTCTTGCCCGACGTGTCATATGCAGCGACTTCATCGCCAAGAGCGCGCCGGGTGGCCTGACTCACCGGATACAAGCTCAGGTGGCTTTTCCACGCGCCGTACCAGATGAAGGTCTTCCCATCGAGTGCGAAGGCCGGCATCCCATAACCGAAGCTTTCGACAGCTTCCGGCGCGGCCGAGCGAATTGCATCGCGCAGTTTCAGCACTTGTGCGCGCAGGCTCGCGGGCAGCTTCGCCAAATAAACTTGCATCTGCGATTTGACGGGCAGCGGGGTGGCGTTTCGCGGTGCGCGTCCTGAAACGTTTGCCATTTGTCATTCCTCCGGATACCTTGAATCACTGAACGAGTGCGGCAAGCACAGTTACGTCGTCAGTTTGGTTGTTATCTGAAAATTCCTCGACCGCTGCAAACGCAGCGTCGACAACGCTCTCCGGCTGGCGGGTCCGGCAACGTTTTACGGCGGCAAGAAATCCCTCGACTCCCCACTCTTCGCCCGCGGCGTTTGTGGCCTCGACGATGCCGTCGGTGTAGGCGACGACAAGATCTCCCGGGTACAACTGAACCGTCTCCGCCTTGTAGACGGTTTCGGCAAAGAATCCGACGGGTGGTGCGCAGGCGGCGAGCCACGTGATCGCGCCATTGCACCGCATAACCGCGGCGGGATTGTGGCCTGCATTCACGTACTGCAGCGTCCGGGTCTTTTCATCAAAGACGCCGTAGAATAAGGTCGCGTATCGATCGACGGGCGAGCAGGCGTGCAACTGACGGTTCACCGCTGTCACGACCGAGGCCGGGTCTTCGGGGGCGAACAAAGCGGCGGTGCGAACAGAGGATTGGACATTAGCCATGATGAGCGCCGCGGGAAGGCCTTTACCGGACGCGTCGGCGACAGCAAGCGCCACGCGATGGCCGGCCAGCGGCACGAATTGGAAGCAATCACCGCCAAGGGCGCGCACCTGCCGGCAGCGGCCATTGTACAAGAGACTTTCCGTCTTGGAGCGTGGGACTTCCATGAATCGTTCTTGCAGCCCGCAGGCCAGGATCCAGTCCTGGCTGACGTCCACCACCACGGATTCGGTCATCATCTTCTCGCCTCTGTAGATGAGTCGGCGTAAGCGGCCTCGAATCGACATCGTGCCGCAAACTTTTTTGTGTGCAAAGAATTTGCCGCGAGCATGTCGAGAACCGGGGAGGCGGCTCCGACTACCGTATGAACGCGGCAAAGGCAGCGTGAAACAGGAAGGAGCAACAGATATGAAATACATTTTGCTGATGGCAGGAAGCAAAGCGGGCGTGGATTCGTACCGGGCGTGGTCGAAGAACGACATCGATGCCCATATGGCAGTTTTGACGAGCATCAACCGCGAGCTGACCGAGTCGGGTGAGTTCGTCGCGACACAACCTCTGGCCGCTCCGCACGAGGCTAAGTTGGTGCGCGGTTTGAAGGAAGGGATGCCGATTACGGACGGTATTTTCCCTGAATCGAAGGAGTTTTTGCTCGGCTACTGGATCGTAGACGTGGCAACGCCGGAGCGGGCCTGCGAGATTGCCGGCCGGATTTCAGCCGCGCCGGGCCCCGGCGGAGTACCGACGAACATGCCGATCGAAGTCCGGCAATTGGCGATTCGTGCTTCGCAATCGTAGAAACTGCAGAAACTCAGACCCGGACGGGGGACAGTTATGAAATACATCTTGATGATGCATGGCAAAAAGGGCGCCTGGGACGAGTACGCAAGGTGGTCGAAAGACGATCTTCAGCGAAACATCGAGTTCATGCACCGCTTCAATAAGGAGCTTCACGACGCGGGTGTTCTGGTGGATACGAAGGGCCTGGCTTGGCCACAAGATGCAATTGTCGTGCGCGCGGGCAATAAGGGAGAGGCGGTTACGGACGGCGTGTTCCCGGAATCAAAGGAGTTTCTCGCCGGATATTGGGTCATCGACGTCGAGACTTCCGAGGAGGCTTACAAGATTGCCGCCCGCGCATCGGCCGCGCCTGGGCCGGGCGGCGAACCGGCAAATATGCCGATTGAAGTACGGCAGGTGCTCGGCAGCCATAACGATTTGGGATTCTGAGACTGACGCGCGAATCGTGGGCACGGAACAATCATCCGATCTTCCGATCGGAGAGCTGTTGCGAGAACTGATGCCACAGGTGCTCGGGCTTGTGGTGCGAAGGTTCGGTGACTTCGATGCCGCGGAGGACGCCGTCCAAGAAGCATCGATTGCGGCAGTGATGCAATGGCCACACGACGGAGTTCCCGATAATCCGCGGGCGTGGCTAACACAGGTTGCATTTCGAAAGATGGCGGATCGTATTCGGAACGAATCTGCCCGGAGGCGGCGTGAGACCGCAGTCATCGAGGAGGAGGCACGTTTGTCCGATACCGGCTTCGATCCGGCACCGGTCGAAGACGACGCGCTGATTCTTCTTTTTATGTGCTGTCATCCGGCTCTTACGCGTTCCTCCGCTATTGCTTTGACGTTACGCGCCATGGGCGGTCTAACGACGGCTGAAATCGCTAATGCTTTTCTGGTTCCGGAAGCAACGATGGCCCAGCGAATCAGCCGGGCGAAACAGACCATCAAGGCATCGGGCATTCCATTCCAGATACCCGATGTCGAAGAACGCGGAGTACGTCTGAACTCCGTCCTCCATGTTTTGTATTTGATTTTCAACGAGGGATATACGGCTAGTTCAGGGCCACATCTGCGGCGCGCCGATCTTTCGCTGGAGGGCATACGCCTGACGCGCATGGCCCTACGGCTGCAGCCCGATAATCCGGAGACTGCCGGCCTGCTCGCGCTGATGCTGTTGACCGACGCGCGGCGACATGCCCGAATCGGCCCTAACGATGAATTAATTCCCCTGGGGCAGCAGGACCGGACGCTTTGGGACCGGGAACAGATTATGGAGGGGATAGCATTGCTTTCGGCCGCACTGCCGAAAGGCTCAGTCGGACCTTATCAATTGCAAGCGGCGATAGCAGCCGTTCACGATGAAGCCGAGCGCCCCGAAGATACGGATTGGCCTCAGATCCTGGCTCTATACGAGTTGCTGAAACGTATGTCGGACAACCCAATGGTGATGTTGAATCACACAATCGCGTCAGCAATGGTGCATGGCCCCAAAGAAGGCTTGAATCTGCTTGACGAGCTTAAGAAGGACGGGCGAATTGCTGAACACCACCGTATGGATGCCGTTCGCGCACATCTTTTGGAGATGGCCGGCGATTCGCAAGCAGCCGGGAGGCACTATCGCGAGGCTGCGGGCAAAACAGTGAATCTCCCGGAGCGCAATTACCTTTTGATGCAGGCTGCGAGGCTGGCTATAGGGACTCCTGACGGTAGCTAAGCGTCACGGGCGCACGAAGGCGAAGTACTTCAACGTAGGACCAAAACTGTTGGCGAAAAGTTTGCCCCGGCATTTCGGCCAATCTAAAGCAAGAGCGGGCTTCTTGCAGACAGA
>JAFAUR010000565.1 GCA_019243205.1 Acidobacteriaceae bacterium
AAAGCAGGCTTTGTGTATGATCTGCCCTTCGGCAAAAACCGGAAATACCTGACCCACGGTCCCGCCTCTTGGTTTCTTGGCAACTGGGGAGTCAACGGCGTGCTGTTTTATTCGAGCGGTTTGCCCATCGGAATTACTTCGTCGTACTTATTGCCACTTTACGGGGCGACGAACGGCCGTAGTATCCCGTACGTCACGTCCTACACCGGTTGGCAGCCCAACTGGAACGGCAAATTTGATCCTACTGTCGACGGCTTCCTGGTTCCTTACGGCACCGGTCCGTTTCCGTTACAAAGCCAAAATGTGGCGGACAATGGGTTCGGGAACGAGACGCGATTCAATCCGAAGGTTCGCCAGTTTCCAAACCTGAACGAGAACCTCGCTCTGCTCCGCACATTCCCGATCAAAGAATCGATCCGTCTCGACCTGCGTGCCGAAGCGTTCAACATCTTCAACCGCGTCCGCTTCGGTCCCGGCGATCTTAATTTGCAGGATCAGAATTTCGGGCGTCTCACGAGCAGCGCCGATTTGCTGAATACCCCAAGGCAACTGCAACTCGCGCTGAAACTTTATTTCTGATTCGGTCTTGATAGATCCCGAATCCAGATGTGTTTGAACTGCATGTTGCCTTTACCGCCCGCATGCAACTGGAGCGCGATGGTTCCGTCCGGCGCTCCAGGCTTGGGATCGGTGAAGTCGACCATGGGCACTCCGTTTAGGCGCGAGCGGTAACGGTTGCCTTCCACTTCCACCAGGTAATCGTTCCACTCGCCCGCGCGAACGACGCTCTCATTCTCCGGGGCTGGCCAAACGACCCAGCCCCGCCCATCTTCCGCGTATACGCCGGCTGTGTGGTGCATCATGTTGCAGTCGATTTCGAACTGCATTCCCTGCGTGACGTCGGCCGTTCCCGGCTTGAATGCGGAGTGAAAGAACACACCGCTATTTCCGTCCCCTACGCATTTGAAACGGAGCGCAAGCTGAAAATCTCGATACGTCTTTTCCGTCTCTAGATACCCGTAATCCTTGGTCAGCCCCTTGCCATGGATGAGACCGTCTTCCACCGTCCAGCTTTCGTTCCCTACTTTCGTCCAGCCCGAGAGATCCTTGCCGTTGAAGAGACTCGTCCAATCCTGGCCCGGTAAGCATGGCGCGCACAGAACGAGCAATATGAGTTTCAGCCGCATGCTCCCGAGTTTATGCGAAGGAATTGTATGGCGTGTCGTATGTCGGTGTTCCGTTGGTCCAGGTTCGGCTCCTCCCGTTCGATGCTGAGGATACCTTTGTATCCGACCTCACCGAGTACGTTCAGAAACGCCGGAAAGTCGACCTCTCCCAAGCCCAACGGACGCTCGGTGCCAAGCTTCCCGATTCCCTCGGGACCCACACCGTCTTTGCAGTGCACCGAGACAACATAGCCGCTGAGAGTGCGCAACGCTTCCAAAGGATTGCCGGTCCCATACAGGACCATATTTGCCGGATCGAAATTGATCTTCAGGTTGCGCCGGCCGACATCTGCAATGAACGCGAGTAAATCGTCCGCGCCTTCCTGCCCCGTTTCCAATACGAAAGTCTGGTCGTGCTGCGAAAGGTCATCGCAGATCTCCCGGACAACGTCACGCATCTCAGCCCAGTCTTCTGGCAGAAATCCGATGTGGCACGCAACACTGCGAATCCCGAGTTCAGCCGCAATGGCCGCAACCTCTTTCGTTCGTGCAACGCGTTCAGCTCGCAGGCTTGCCGGCAAGAGTCCTACGGTCTCTTTGACACTTGCGATATCGGTGTAGTCTTCCCCCGCATAGCTGCAGACTGCCGTCTCAATGCGAAAATCCGGATGCCTCTCCAGGCTCGACCGCCATGACGCGCCCATGCCTTCGAGCTTCAAATCTCCGCCGAATCCCAACTGGCCTGCTCGCAAGCCGAAGCTGCGAACATAAGCGATGTCGCGTTCCGCATCGCCAGTCGCCCAGAACATCAGGCCAATCTCGAGTGGCTCTAGATTACGCAATCGCGGCACTCCTGAACCAGCATTGCAAGCCTCACTGCTGCAGCCGACTCTTCCGGAGGACAACGCTCGGGTTGGCGTCCTTCATCGCAGCATCGCTGGAAGTACGACAACTCTTCCCGATACGCCTCGGTTACCGGTATCTGGACTGGCTGGTTCGGATTCAGGCTGAAACATGCCCGGTCTGTCTCAATTTTGTATCCCATCGCGAAGGGCGTGTCGGGGCCCATCCAACCTCCCTCGAGTTGCACCATGAGTCCATTTGGGTACGAGAAGGTCGCAAGTACTCCATCATATGGACCCGATCTTTTTGCCTGCACGCTCTCGGGCGTGCCGAACAAGAGCACGACCTGGTCAAGATCATGGATCAGCAGATCGAGCACGGCGCCACCACTCTTGGCCGGGTCAGTTATCCACGAGCTCCACTTAGGCAATGCGGCCACTCTCGTGAATGTCGCCGTTCGCACGCGGCCATACTCTCCCAGAGACAACGACTCGCGCAGCTCCTCGTACTCGGGCCAGAACCGGAGAACGTGCCCGATCATCAAAACCTGGCCCTTCGTCCGAGCCTTCAACATCCGGTCGCATGCCGCCGCGCTAAGAGCCATTGGCTTCTCGCAGAACACATGCTTGCCGGCGTCGAGCGCGGCAAGCGAGATCTGCTCATGCAAATAAGTTGGAGCGCAGACATCAACCGCTTCAACCGAAGGATCTGCGATTACCTGTTCCCAGTCGGTGTACTTCGCTGCTGAACTGAAATCCACAGGCGGCAATGCTGAACCGAGATTCCCGCCGATCGAGGAGAAGTCTCCACTGATCGCTCGCTCGTTTCGGGACGCCACGGCGCGGATTTGCACTTCGCCCAACGTCGCGTACGCTGCGGCGTGAGTCGCTCCCATGAACCCGAGTCCCACGATTCCAACGTTCACAAAGATAGTGGATGCTACTCTACGCGGTAATTCGGCGCTTCCTTGGTGATGATGACGTCATGCACGTGGCTCTCGCGCAGCCCGGCAAACGTCACACGCAAGAACTTCGCCCGCTGCTGCAGTTCGGGGATTGTGGCGCACCCGCAATAACCCATGCCCGCTCGCAGCCCGCCAACGAGTTGATAGACCAGGTCGGCCAGTGGTCCTTTGTACGGCACGCGGCCTTCGATCCCTTCCGGAACCATCTTGCCGCTTTCCGAATGTCCATAACGCTCGGAACTGCCGTGTGGCATCGCGCCGAGTGAGCCCATGCCGCGATAGCTCTTGAATGTGCGGCCTTGATACAGAATCGTCTCGCCCGGACTCTCGTCCGTTCCGGCGAGCAGACTGCCGATCATCACCGAGTCGGCCCCCGCGGCAATCGCCTTCGTAATATCGCCCGAATACTTGACGCCGCCGTCTGCAATCAGGGGAATCCGTGAATCGCGAGTTGCCTTGGAGCACTCAGCGATGGCCGTAATCTGCGGAACGCCCGCGCCGCTCACCACGCGCGTGGTGCAGATCGAACCCGGTCCGATGCCTACTTTGATGCCATCTGCGCCAAGGCGGATGAGATCGCGCGCTCCTTCAAACGAGGCGACATTGCCCGCCAGCACTTCCATTTCAGGCAGGGCGTGCTTCACCGCTTTGATCGCGTCCATCACGCGCTGGCTATGTCCATGCGCGGAGTCGATCGCAATCACGTCCACTTTCTTACGGCTGAGCTCTTGCGCGCGCTCCAGAAAGTCGCCCGTTGCACCGATTGCTGCCGCGACGCGCAACCGCCCCTGCGGGTCTTTGGCTGCGTTCGGATATTTCAACTTCTTCTGGATATCCTTCACCGTGATCAGACCCTTCAGCGCGTAATCGTCATCCACGACCAGCAGCTTTTCCACTCGATGCTTATGGAGAATTTGCTGCGCCTCTTCGAGCGTCGTGCCAACCGGAACAGTGATGAGATCTTCCTTTGTCATGACTTCCGAAATCGGCAGGTCGTAGCGCGTTTCGAACCGCAGATCGCGATTGGTCAGGATCCCTACGAGCCGGTTGTCTTTCGTTACGGGAACACCAGAGATGCGAAAGCGCCTCATCAACTCGAGCGCTTCCGAAATCTTACGCTCCGGTTCGATCGTCACTGGATCGACGATCATGCCGCTTTCACTGCGCTTTACGCGGTCTACTTCTTCTGCCTGCTTGTCGATCGACATGTTGCGGTGAATGATGCCGATTCCACCTTGCTGTGCGAGCGCAATCGCCATGTGAGATTCCGTGACGGTATCCATGGCCGCGCTGACGATCGGAATCTTCAGCTCGATCCGCGGTGTGACATACGAACTGGTGTTTGCCTCGGCAGGAACGACCTGGCTATGCGCAGGCTGCAGAAGGACGTCATCGAAGGTAAGCCCTTCCTGAATCACCTCTGGAATCATGGGGGATAAACCCATCGTAACAGGGCCGGTAATACTGTCCTAGCCGCGTGCTCATGAGGTTTTCGGCTTTAAAACCGCCGCTATACTTAAGTTGCGTGCAGCAGGTCGGGCGGTATCAGATTCTTGAAGAACTGGGCCGCGGCGCGATGGGCGTCGTGTACAAAGCGCTCGATCCGTCTATCGGCAGAACGGTTGCGATCAAGACAATCCGCCTGAGCGAGTTTCACGATCCAGCCGAACGCCAGCGGGTTCATGATCGCCTCCTGCGCGAGGCGCAATCCGCCGGCGTGCTGTCGCATCCAAACATAGTCACCGTTTACGACGTTCTCGAAGAGCCGGATGCCGCTCACATTTTCATGGAGTATGTGAGCGGATCTTCACTAGGCCGCATGCTCCAGTCCGGAAGACTGCCGGACCGCGCACTGCTGATGAACTACCTGCGCCAGGTAGCCGAAGCGCTGGATTATGCGCATCGTAAAGGAGTCGTTCATCGGGATATCAAGCCGGCAAACATTATCATCTCGGACGAGATTGTGGGCGGCATTCCGCTCGCGAAAATCGCCGACTTCGGTGTTGCAAAATTCATCTCGCAGGAGATGACACACAGCGGCACTATGATCGGCACTCCGAACTATATGTCACCGGAGCAGATCCAAGGCCTCACGGTTGATGCGCGTGCGGATCAGTTCTCGTTTGCGGTCGTTGTTTACGAGTTGCTTACTGGAACCAAGCCGTTCGTAGCAGATGCATTGCCAAGTCTCTTTTATCAGATCTGCAAAGAAGATCCGAAGCCCGCATCCGAAATCAATCCGCAACTCAAGGCCAATACAAACGATGCGCTCAACCGCGCACTTGCGAAAAATCCGGAGCAGCGATTCCCGTCATGCGCGGAGTTCGTTGACGCGCTCGGCGTCGAAGCGGCGCATCCCGTACCGGAACCGGTTCCCATGGCCGCCATGGGCGAAGCTGTTCCGATCCTGCCACCACTTCATCGTCCGTCGCGTCATGGAGATGAGCTGGAGGACGGGGGCTCTCAAAGTGGCCGTTCGGCTCGCACCCTCGGGCTCATACTTGCGATGTGCCTCGGAATTTTCGCGGGCATCCTGCTGCTCATTCGTTGGAACTCTTCGGGCAGCGTTCCGCCGCAAGCTGCCGATACTGGGTCGGCTCCTATCGCGAGAACGCCGGAGAATCTGGAAGCCGAGAAGAAGTTACAGGACGACTTAAGAGCGAGTCTCGCCAAACGGAATGCTGGGCGCTCCGCACCGGTAGAGAAGAATCCGACTCTGCCACCCGTATCGCCAAAGCCGGCTCCGCTGTCCGTTAGCGGAGACGTTGAGATGTTGACGGAACCGCCCGGCGCAAAGATTATCATCGACGGCAGAGCCGAATCGGCTTGCGACACACCCTGCACGGTGCAATTGGCAGGCGGCCGTCATACCTTGACAGCGGATTTGCAAGGCTATGAGACTGCTCGCCGCATATTCAATGTTCCTGATGATGAAAGCGTGTTCGTATCGCTTGCGAAAAGCCAGGGCGTCCTTCTCGTCACCTCCGAGCCGAACCGCGCGGAAATCCTGATCGATGGAAAGGACTACGGTCCGACTCCAGCCAGTTTGCATCTTTCCTCGGGAACTCACCAGCTTGTGCTGGTAAATGGTAGCCGCCACCACGAAGAAACCATAGTTATTCAGGACGACGGCTTTATCGCGCGGTCCATTCGCTGGGATTGAGGAAATAACCGAGAAATTCGCCAAATCGGGTCGACAAGAAACTACAGGCCCGTGTACGGACTCGGATATAGCTACGTCGGAAGGAAACGTGCAAGACAGGTGTGTACAGTTGCCGCTTTCGTTCTGACGATGGGGCCCGCCCACTCGGCCGCGCTTGACCCGTCGAAAGCGATCTCGCAATACATTCATCAGTCGTGGCAAGCCGAGCAGGGGCTTCCGGAAAATTCCGTAGTGTCGATGGCCCAAACTAAGGACGGGTATCTCTGGTTCGGTACCGAGGCCGGGTTAGCTCGATTCGACGGGTTTCGCTTCGCGACGTTCGAAAAGAGCAACACCGCTGAGATCCGGAACAACTTTATTACGTCACTGTTGGTCGACCGGCGCCAGAATCTGTGGGTCGGCACTCATGGAGGCGGACTCGCGTGCTATCGCGAGGGCCGTTTTCAGAAATTTCCGTTCGAGCAGGAACTCGCTTCTGATGCTGTGCTCTCTCTCTATGAAGACAACGAGGGAACTCTATGGATCGGCACGCAGGGCAATGGCCTGGTCGCTCTGCATGGAACCCAAATTCGCAGGCTAACCGCAACGGATGGGCTGCCGGATAATTCCGTGTTCGCTGTCACAGGCGACCGCCACAAGGGTCTTTGGATCGGAACCCAGAGCGGGCTCGCTCATTTCGAATCAGGCCGTTTCAAAATCTATACGGTTCGTGATGGTCTCGGGAGCAACGAGATCCGGTCAGTGCACGTTGATCGACAGGCAAGCTTGTGGGTCGGCACCCATGGGACCGGACTGTTCCGGTACGATGGAGTCTCTTTTCACGCGGTCCGTGAGCTGGCCGGGCACTCCATCTCCTCTATTTATGAGGATGCAGGAGGAGCCCTGTGGTTTGGGACCCTAGCGGGAGGTCTGAAGCGGCTCGAAGCAGGCCCCCGATGGGACAGCTTCACGAAAAAGGATGGGCTTCAAAGCGAGGGCGTCTGGAGCATCTTTCAAGACAGAGCCGGAACGCTTTGGGTGGGCACGACAGAGGGCGGTCTGAGCTCTCTGAGAGATGGTTTGGTCACGCCTGTGATGACCCAGCAGGGGCTTGCAAGCGACACCACGCTTTCCATTTTTCAGGATCGAGGCGGGGTGGTTTGGATCGGCTCTGACTCAGGTCTGACCCGCTGGACCGAGAACGGAGCCAAGATTTACACCGTACGAGACGGTCTACCGGACAACCTTGTGCTATCGATATCCGAAGATACAGCAGGCGATCTGTGGGTCGGGACAAGGAATGGTCTGGCGCGCCTTCATGACGGAAAATTCCGACGATTCGGCTCGGCCGACGGTCTGCCGAACGCACAATCGATCCTTTCCACATATACGGATCGCAAGGGAACCCTCTGGATCGGAACGCGTGGCGGGTTGAGCCGCTTTGATGGACGGCGATTCACAACCTTCACTGCCGGCGATGGACTCGGTGACAAGCCTGTTCTGTCGGTTTATGAGGATGCAGGGAACGCGCTCTGGATCGGGACAGATGGCGGTGGGCTACTGCGCTGGGAGAAAGGCGAAATCAAGCGGTTCACGACCCGTGACGGATTGTCGAGCGATGTCGTGTATTGCATTAAAGGTGACAGTGACGGAACGCTCTGGTTGGGAACAAACGGCGGCGGATTGAATCGTCTGGCAGGCGGTAAGTTCACCAGCTTTACAAAAGCAAATGGCCTGATTGACGACGGTATCTTCCAAATTCTCGATGACGGCAACGGGCGCCTCTGGCTGAGTTCCAATCGAGGAATTGCGGCTGTCACACGACAGTCGCTAAATGATTTCGCCAGCGGACGATCGCGGTCCGTTTCATCGATGATCTTAGGTCTGAACGAAGGCATGCGCAGCCCTGAATGCAACGGGGGCTTTCAACCGGCAGGATGGAAAACCGCGGATGGCCGCCTTTGGTTTCCGACCTTGAAAGGCGCCGCTGTAGTCAACCCGGCGTTTGCTGCAACCAGCGCACTCCCGGCATCTGTGTTGATTGACCGCGTTCTTGCGGGCGACACTTTGTTTGGTCCACGGGACAGGATTGTGATTCCGCCGGGCAGGAAGCAGGTAGAGTTCGAGTTCGTGGCTCCCGGTTCTCCAAATCCCGGCAAGCTCGAATTCAGATACCGGCTGGAAGGATTCGAAAAGGAGTGGATCTCTGCCGGCGCGCGCCGGATGGCTTATTACACCAACCTTCCGCCTGCTGAGTATTCGTTTCAAGTTGAGGCGTGTGAGGAACAGCATTGCATTTCGGGTGTTCCCCGTCCGGTCACGTTACAACCAGCTTTTTACGAGAGGAAAATCTTCCTCTGGCTTCTTTCATTCACTTGTGCCAGTGGCGCGTTCGGATTGCACCGTATACGCGTCCGGCATCTGAGGCGGAAGGAGAGAAGATTGCGAGAGCTGGTCGATGAACGGACTCGTGAATTGCGTGAGTCCCGTGATCAACTCGAGGTCCGGGTGCAGGAGCGTACCGAAGATCTTTCGAACGCGAATAGCCGTCTCGAAGCTGAAATCGAAGTTCGCCGAGTGGCCGAACAGAAAGCCGAGGCTGCGAGCCGGGCGAAATCCGAGTTTCTGACGAATATGAGTCACGAAATCCGGACTCCCATCAACGGCATCATGGGAGCAGCGTACCTGGCACTCGCGAGCGATCTGAGCGCCGAACAGGCGGAGTGTCTCGATATCATTACGACGTCATCGAACTCGCTATTGCGCATCGTTGAGGACATCCTCGATTTTTCAAGAATAGAGGCGCGCAAGCTCGAGTTGACCATTACCCCGTTCTCTTTGCGAACCTGTGTCAGCCAAGCGGTCGAACTCGTTGCGACGCGCGCATCCGATAAAGCGCTCCACCTTGAACTTGATGTTGACGAGGATGTGCCTGATCGTATCAACGGTGATCCGGACCGCCTACGCCAAATCCTATTGAACTTGCTGGACAACAGCATCAAGTTCACAAACCAAGGCTGTATAGAGGTTTCCGTAAAGTTGGAAGGCTCGGGAATCGCGGACCTCGCATTACACTTTGCCGTTGCAGATTCAGGGATAGGAATTCCGAAGGAGAAGCAAACAGCGATATTCGACGCCTTCTCGCAGGCGGACAATTCATCCACGAGGAAGTTCGGTGGCACCGGCTTGGGACTGACGATCTGTTCCCGACTCGTGGAACTGATGGGAGGACGAATCTGGGTGACAAGTGAACCGGGCGCCGGAAGTACGTTTCACTTCATAGCTGTATTAACACATTGCGAAAGAGCCGACGCGGCGATCGAATCGTTGGCCCTCTTCTCCTGAACGGACCGAGCGGGCAAACTTTCGTACAAGTACCGGGTCGGAGAAGCCGGTTTAAAGCCGCTATTTCAGCTGCCGATAACTCATCTGTAACCAGTTCTGACAGAGGCAGATTGAATGCGAAAAGTTGTTTGTTTGATGTTGGCCGCGGGTGCTCTGTGTTTCGGCGGCACCTCACATTCCAAGATTTCACCGGACTTCAGAAACTCTATCGGAAGCGGTATGACGCAAGTGATCGTCCAGTGGAACGGTCCGATGAGTCCCGTAACCGCCCAGGAAATCTCGAATCTCGGCGGAACCGTTGTTTCTGAAATGCCAGCTGTTCAATTAGGCGTTTATCTCGTGCCGGGATCAGCTGTTCCTGCACTGAGTTCGAATCCCAATGTGAAGTACGTATCTCCGGATCGGCAGATCCATAAGAAGCTGGCAGTAGCAGCAGCGGCGATCAATGCGCCCTCCGTCTGGAAATCGGGTTTCGTCGGCACGGGCGTGGGTGTCGCCATCGTGGATAGCGGTGTCAACGCGGATCCGAATCTGAATTCGGGGAAAGATCCGATCTACGTAGAAGACTTCGTGAATCCAATCCCGCTGAACAGCGATGGCAAACCGGGTCCAAAACCGAACAGCTATGGATTGGACTGGTACGGCCACGGGCAGCACATTGCGGGAATCATCGCTTCCAACGGCAAGGATTCAAACTGCAACCAGTGCAACAAGACGTTCATTGGCATTGCTCCCGGTGCGAATATCATCGACCTGAAAGTGCTCGACAGCAATGGCGAGGGTTCCGATAGCGCAGTCATTGCCGCCATCAATCGCGCAATTCAGTTGAGAAAGACATACAACATTCGGGTCATGAATCTTTCGCTCGGGCGCAATGTTTACGAAAGCTACACGGAAGACCCGCTCTGCGAGGCTGTCGAAGCCGCCTGGAAGGCCGGCATCACCGTCGTCGTAGCGGCAGGCAATGAAGGCCGTGATAACAGCTTCGGCAACGATGGGTACGGAACTATCACATCGCCCGGCAACGATCCATACGTCATCACCGTTGGCGCTATGAAGACGGAAGGAACGCCCACGCGCACGGATGATCTGATCGCCAGCTACAGCTCGAAGGGGCCGACGGCGATAGATCACATTGTGAAGCCCGACATCGTCGCCCCAGGCAACCAGATGGTTTCTCTGCTTGCACAACACGGCACGCTGGCAATGTCGAATCCGCAGAATGTGACGGCTCTTGAAGCGTTCCAGTATCCGGCGCCGAAGCCGGGTAACTTCGGCAATCAGCACGCAATGCCCAACGATCCGAATGCCCAGCCGCCAGGAGTTGCGATCCCCGGAGGTTACTCGCACAGTTACTACGTGCTCAGTGGAACCAGCATGGCTGCGGCGGTAGTGAGCGGCGCCGCGGCTGACCTCATTCAAGCCGCGCCGTCTCTCACTCCGGACCAGGTCAAATACCTCCTGATGCAAACCGCGTCGAAAACGTTCCCGGTTTCGAGCACCGTTGTGGATCAGACCTCGGGGCAAATCTACACCGACTACTATGACATTTTCACGATAGGAGCGGGCTATATTGACTTGCGCGCTGCGATGGCAGCGATCAATCAGGCGCCCTCCGGTTTGACTGCGCTTTCACCGGTTGCCAACTATGACGGAGCGACGGGCGACGTGGAACTCTCTTTTGATCCCAGCTCTATCTTCGCGAACAAAGCACTTTGGGGGACTAACTCGACCTGGGGCCAGTCGGTGCTGACCGGCAACAAAGCTCTGTGGGGGACGTCCGCGATCTGGGGAGCTTCGAGTGACGCCGGCCAGAAGGCGCTCTGGGGTACGAACGCGATCTGGTCGAGCAAAGCGCTGTGGGGAACCAGCGACGCCAGTGCTTCCGAGAGCGTTGCTACAACAGGCGAGCAGTAAGGCAGTTACTTCAGATCCCGGCGAGCTGGATAGCCGGGAATAGTGGTGGCCGTGAGTACAGCTCGATTCACGGCCTCCGCCATTACTTCAGCGCCAACCGCGCCGAGTGTGCTCACGTCGGCGCGATCCTTGGCAAGTCCCGTGCCCGCCGCGAACAACGTGTCGCCGTCATACGCGGTGTGGACCGGATTGATCGTCCGCGCTAATCCGTCGTGGGCCATCTGCGCGATTTTGGTGGCCTCGGTCTTAGTAAGTGAAGCGTTCGTGGCCACGATTCCGACCGTGGTATTGGTTCCCACGCGAGCTTTCACCGAGGCTCCCCCGATTACTTGCGACATGCTGTCAAGGAATCCACCGTTGCGGTCGCGTGCCCCGGCGAGGATGATGCCAGTCCGGTGATCCCGAACGTCGCCCACTGCATTCACGGCGACCAGGGCCCCGACGCTGATGTCGGTCCCACGAATGGTGATGCTCGCGGTCCCGAGTCCGGACTTCATGGCAGAGCCGGACCCGAAAAGTTTTCCGACGGTCGCGCCCGCTCCCGCGCCGACGCAGCCTTCTTCGACGGCACCATTTGAGGCTGCCTGGCATGCGACGTATCCGGATTGTTCATCAGGGAAGATCTTGGGATCACCGAGTTCGAGGTCGAATAGAATCGCTGCCGGGACGATCGGCACGACAGTATGTCCCGCCGGAAAGCCCTGCCCGTGTTCGGCGAGAAAACGCATGACGCCTCCAGCGGCGGACAAACCGAAGGCGCTGCCGCCCGAGAGCAAAATCGCATTTACTTTTTGAACCGTGTTCGTGGGCTGCAAGAGGTCTGTCTCACGAGTACCGGGAGCGCTGCCTCGGACGTCTACACCAGCAACTGCGCCGTTATCGAAAAGGATGACTGTGCATCCCGTCGGCCGGCGTTTGTCCGTGAAATGACCGACTCTCAAGCCGGCTACTTCCGTTATGCGGCCCGATGGAGATCGTTCTTCTGACGGAGATGCCGTGCCCAGCGCAGGGGCAAGGGCCGCGACCGTCTTCACGAAGGTTCGGCGGAGCGACCGGGCCGAGTCGGGATTTTTCGGCATCTCGCTACGATCATAGTTCGTCTCATGTTTGCCTCGCCGCGGTGGCGCTGGTTTGCGGCCGGCGTATTCACCATCTCGTCCACTCTCAACTACATGGACCGCACGCTGATCAACGTGCTCGCGCCAGTGATACTGACTGAGCTCCATTTGTCTCAGACCGGCTTCGGATACCTCATCTCAGTTTTCTCGCTCGTGTATGCAGTGAGTAGCCCGGTGACGGGTTGGTTCCTGGATCGGGTCGGCCTCAACCGCGGTATTTCAGCGGCGGTTGCGTGGTGGTCCGCGGCGGGAATCGGGACATCACTCGTCACGAGCGTCCCGGGTCTTGCGGTTTGCCGCGGTGCACTGGGGCTGGGAGAGTCGGCGGGCGTTCCTGGTTTCGGCAAACTGAACGCACTCTACCTCGAACCGGACGAGCGCGCGATCGGAGCCGCAGTAAATCAGATTGGGCTGAGCGTGGGAGCGGCGCTGTGCGCTCCATTGTTTGTACCGGTGGCAGCCCGGTACTCGTGGCGCGTACCGTTTGCAATCACGGGCGCTTTGGGCTTTGTGTGGATTCCGCTCTGGTTATGGACCAGCCGGATGATTTCTCCACGGCAAAAAGGCGAACCCGATGGGGAGAGGCGGGGGAGCCTTGCGCTTCTGAAGGACCGGAATCTCATACTGCTGGTGATTGCGAATGTTCTCTGGATGGGCGGGTATTCTTTGTGGACGAACTGGACGACTCTGTACCTGGTTCACGTTCACAATCTGACGGTACAGGAATCGGCTCGATATGTCTGGATTCCACCGTTGGTTTCGAATGCGGGAGGCTTTTTCGGCGGCTGGCTATCGCTTCGCTGGATCCGGCGCGCTTACGATCCGGTGGTGGCGCGCACAAGAGCCGTCTGGGTCAGCGCGGCGGGATCATTGGTCGTCCTGCTCCTCCCGTTTGCGTCCGGTCCCGGGTGGGCGACCGTTTTCATCTCGGCAAGCTTCTTTTTTGCTCTTGCGGGCAGCGTGAACATCTATGCTCTGCCGATCGACCTCTTCGGAGCCGGCAACGCGGCACTGGCTGTATCCGCCCTGACTTGTGCGTTCGGACTGCTACAAACGGTGATTTCTCCGGTTATCGGCTACCTGGGGGACCACAGACTCTACAACGAGGTCGTCTGGCTGGCGACTGTTCCGCTGGCGATGAGCGCTATCGTTCTGCAGATTTTAAGCAAGCAGCGCCAAACAGCAGCCTGATACCTTACTTCTGAATGAGCACTGTCACGAAACGGGAATGGGGAAGCGGTCCGGCAGGAGAACCTGTCGATCTTTTTACGTTGAGAAACGGACACGGGACGGAAGCGAGCATCACCAATTATGGCGGCCGGCTGGTGTCTTTGAAAACGGCGGATCGTCAAGGCCGGTTCGAAGATATCGTGCTCGGATTCAATGACCTGAGCGGCTACTTGCAAAAGAATCCCTTTTTCGGCGCGCTGGTGGGGCGATACGCGAATAGGATCGCGAATGCGCGCTTTCAACTGGATGGGAAGACGTACGAACTGGCCCGCAACAACGGTCAGAATGCGATTCACGGCGGTTTCAAAGGTTTCGACAAGGTGGTTTGGAGGGCGACGGAGCGCGCCGATCAAGGTGCGGTGGAGTTGAGGTACTTCAGCCGGGACGGTGAAGAAGGATATCCGGGCAATCTTCAAGTGGAAGTCACTTACACATTGACGGAAGCGAATGAATTACGGCTGGATTACTCTGCGATGACCGATGCTCCGACGGTGGTGAACCTCACGAACCATTCTTACTTCGATTTGACGGGACAAGCGGCAGGAAAGATCCTCGATCACGTGGTGACGATTCACTCAGACCGGTTCACGCCGGTAAATGCGAAGCTGATCCCGACGGGTGAACTGAAGCCGGTGAGCGGCACACCTTTCGATTTCAGGCAGCCAACTCCGATCGGTTTACGGATCAACGAGCCGGATGAGCAGCTGAGGCTGGCGATCGGGTACGATCACAACTTCGTATTGGACGGGAAACCCGGAGCACCTTCGCCGGCGGCGCGAGTCACCGAGCCGGTAAAGGGACGGGTGCTGGAGGTGCTGACCACACAACCTGGCGTGCAGTTCTACACCGGAAATCATCTGGATGGAAGTGCTCGGGGAAAAGGCGGCGTGGCATACGGGTTCCGCTTTGGTTTCTGCCTGGAGACGCAGCACTTCCCGGACTCCCCGAATCATCCAGAGTTTCCGTCGACGGAGTTGAGGCCCGGCGAGGAGTTCCGTCAGACGACCATATTCCGGTTTTCCACGCAAGCTTGAAACAGCTTCTTCCAGCTCGACTTCTAACTAAGTATGGGTGAGCAACGGAAGCAATCCGATCCACAGCGAGATAAGAATCTCGCGGCTGAGGAGCATCCGAGGCCGTCGCAAGCCGAGGGCGACCGGGAAACGGTAGAACAGGACCTAAAGGAAAAAGAGCAACAGAAATCGAAATAGACGGCTAGTTGCCAACTGGAGCGTGTGAGGCCGTGCTGACGCGCTCCATCTGAGACGTGATGGTGTCGATAACGGCTTCGTCGCCAATTTTCGAGTTGATCATAATGTCGTACAGGTCGCGTGAGGGCCAATTCTTGCCGTAGTACTTTTTGATGAACGCGGCCCGCTCCCGGTCAACGGTTTCTACCAGTTCCTCGGCTTCGAGCAGCGTTTTGCCGAGCCCGGTCAGACGACGGATCTTTTCGTCGTGCGAGGCGTAGATGAAAACGTGGAAGGCGTCTTGACGATTGCGGAGAAACCAGGACCCACCACGCCCGACGATGACAGCATTTCCGTGGGAAGCGATATCCGTGACGGCGTTCTCGAACATGAGCGCCAGGTGTTCGGCGTCTAGCAGCTCCAAGTTGCTGCCCGTACGATCCTCATAGCTGCCGCGCATAAAGTATTTCACCAGCCGATAGTAAGTAGGATCGAGCTTTTCTTCGCGCTGCTCGACTGCCTTGACATCGCATTTCATGCGCCGGGCGATGTCGCAGGTTAGTTCGTGATCCCAGAGCTTCCAGCCGAGGCGGTTGGCTAAGGCTTTAGAGATTCCGCCCCCGCCGGCGCCATATTCCCGTTCTACTGTTACGACCCGAAACACACCGAACCTCCTTGCTGTTCGATCTTGTTGCAATTTTATGCCGAAGCCCGCGAGGATGCTGCTTCCGACTAAGGCAGCTCCGAATTACTCAGGAGCGCATGGTCGATAATCAAAGTGCGGCAGCCATAGACAACGGAATCCGATCTGGATTCGTTGCTGCAGTTTAGGGGTCTTTGGGAGAAGAATATGTGGATCGTTCGCCTGGCTCTTCGGCGACCCTACACGTTTGTAGTTTTATCGTTGATGTTATTTATTCTGGCGCCCGTCGTTATCTCGCGGACGCCAACTGACATCTTCCCGAACATTGACATTCCCGTTATCAGCATCGTCTGGCAGTACAGCGGACTTTCGGCGGAGCAGATGTCGGACCGGATCGTATATTTTTCAGAGCGCTCGCTGACGACCACGGTAAACAACATTGAGCACATCGAGTCGCAATCGATGGAAGGCATCGCAGTCGAGAAGATCTTCTTCCAGCCGCATGCGCCAATCAGCAATGCGATCGCGCAGGTAACTGCGATTTCGCAGACTCAGCTGAAGCAGTTGCCTCCAGGTACAACGCCTCCGCTGATCATCATGTATAACGCGTCTACTGTTCCCATTCTGCAGCTTGCGTTGTCGGGTCATGGATTGAGCGAGCAGCAACTGTATGATCTGGGCGCAAACTTTATCCGCGTTCAATTGATCACTGTCCCAGGGACTGCCATTCCGAACTCTTACGGCGGCAAACAACGGGAGATCATGGTTGATCTGAATACGGAGGCGCTCCAGTCGAAGGGCCTCGGGCCGTCCGATGTAGTGAACGCGATTGGCAATCAGAACCTGATTCTGCCGGGCGGAACGTCGAAGATCGGTTCGCTCGAGTATGAGGTGGAGGTGAATGGCAGCCCCGTCTCGGTTTCGGAATTGAACGATCTTCCGATCAAGACACAGAACGGAGCCACCATTTACATACACGATGTGGCGCATGTTCGTGACGGGTATCCCCCACAGACGAACATCGTGCGATCGGACGGCCAACGAGGATCTCTGATGACGATCCTGAAGAACGGCGATGTTTCTACGCTGGACATTATCTCCGGGATCAAGAAGCTCTTGCCGCAGGTATCCGCTACGTTGCCTCCCGAGCTTCGGATTACGCCCATTGCGGATCAATCGATATTTGTCCGCGCTTCTATCAGCGCTGTCGTGCGCGAGGCGGTGATTGCGGCTTGCCTGACGGCGATCATGATCCTGGTTTTCCTGGGAAGCTGGCGCAGCACGATCATCATTGCGATTTCGATACCGCTTTCCATTCTGTGTTCGTTGTTTGCGCTGAGCGCTCTAGGCGAAACGATTAACATCATGACCCTGGGCGGCCTGGCGCTGGCCGTCGGAATTCTGGTCGATGATGCCACGGTCGAGATCGAGAACATAAACCGGAATTTCGAGATGGGTAAGGAGATTGAACAGGCGATTCTGGACGGCGCGGCTCAGATTGCGATCCCGGCATTCGTTTCAACTCTCAGCATTTGCATCGTGTTCGTTCCGATGTTCTTCCTCACGGGAGTTGCCCGGTACCTGTTCGTTCCCTTAGCAGAGGCGGTATCGTTTGCGATGCTAGCCTCCTATATCCTCTCCCGTACGATTGTGCCGACGCTGGCGAAATACCTTCTGAAAGGTCATTCGCACCATGAGGCCATCGCACATGCCGACCTGCGAAACCCGTTTGTGCGCGCGCAACAGCTGTTCGAACATGGCTTCGAAAAGCTGCGGGGCGGATATCGGAACATATTGGCCGGTTGCATTCGGTACAAACGCGTGTTTACCGTCTGCTTCTTCCTGGCTTGTATCGCCTCATTCGGACTTGAGCCGTGGTTGGGCCAGGACTTCTTTCCTCAGTCAGACAGCGGGCAGATTCGGCTCCATCTGCGCGCGCGCACCGGAACGAGGATCGAGGAGACCGCAAAGCTGTGCGACGAAGTGGATAGGCATATTCGGGAGATTATTCCTCGCGAGGAGCTCGTGAACATCCTCGATAATATCGGGCTTCCTTATAGCGGAACGAATACGTCTTACATGAACAACGGGACAATCGGGCCGGCCGATGCCGACATCCTGATTTCTCTTTCCGAGAGACATCAGCCGAGCGAGGAGTACGTGAGGGAATTGAGAGCTCGTCTGTTCGACCGATTCCCCGGAACGCTTTTCTATTTCCTGCCCGCGGACCTGGTGAGCCAGATTCTGAATTTCGGTTTGCCGGCTCCGATCGACATCCAGGTGCTCGGTTCTAACCTCGAGGCCAACCGCGATTTTGCGGACCAACTAATGCAGCAAGTGAAGTTTATTCCCGGAGTGACGGACCTTCGCATACAGCAGCCGTTTAACGAGCCGAAGCTGTATGTGAATATCGACCGGACAAAAGCACAGCAGGTTGGATACAGCGCGCGCGATGTTGCCGGCAACGTACTTGTGGCATTAAGCGGGAGCTTTCAGACGACGCCGACTTTCTGGCTGAACCCGCGCACGGGTGTGAGTTATAACATCGCGGCCCAATCGCCGCAGTATGAGATGGACTCGCTGCAGGATCTTCGGAACATTCCGGTTGCTAACAGCGTTGGCGCCCCGCAAATTCTGGCGAACCTCGCTTCCCTTCAGCGTGGGGCAGGGCTGGCGAACGTTTCGCATTACGGGATCGCTCCAGTAATTGACATCTATGGTTCAGTAAGCGGCACCGATCTGGGTGGCGTGTCGCGAGCGATCGACAACATCATTGCGCGAAATTCAAAAAAGCTGGTGCGCGGTTCGCGAGTGGTGATACGGGGCCAGGTCGAAACCATGCGAAGTTCATTTACCGGGTTAATCGGTGGCTTGGCGTTCTCGATTGTTCTCGTCTACATGCTGATTGTGATCAATTTCCAGTCGTGGCTTGATCCATTCATCATCATTTCGGCGCTCCCGGCCGCACTGGCGGGTATTGTCTGGTTTTTATTCGTGACGCACACGACAGTGAGCGTGCCTGCTCTGACCGGATCAATCATGTGCATGGGCGTGGCGACGGCAAACAGCATCCTGGTTGTGAGCTTTGCGAAGGAACAACTCCCGGATGCGGAAAGCGCGGATGAAGCCGCCCTGCTGGCAGGATTTACGCGGTTTCGCCCTGTTTTGATGACCGCTCTGGCCATGATGATCGGGATGATGCCGATGGCTTTGGGATTGGGCGAAGGGAGTGAGCAGAATGCGCCCCTGGGGCGCGCCGTCATTGGCGGTTTGATGTTTGCAACGATTGCTACATTGTTTTTTGTTCCCGTATTTTTCGGTCTTCTTCACGGCAGGCGTCGGGGCGCGTAAGTAAGCATGCGCAAAGTCCGGTCTGTTCTTGTGTTGCTCGCAGTACTTGCGTTTGCAGCGTTCCTGGTGGTGTCGGGGATTGTTCCACGCCTGCGCGCTCGTCAGACGCTGCGAAAGCAGACAGATATCACCGCTGAACCGCCCGTACTTGTGCTGCGGCCGAAGCGCGGGAAGCCGGGCGAAGAGTTGATATTACCAGCGAACATGCAAGCGTTCGTTGATGCCCCCATCTACGCCCGAACTAATGGTTACCTGAAGAAGTGGTATTTCGACATGGGCTCCCGTGTGAAACAAGGTGCGCTGCTGGCTGTAATCGAAACTCCCGAGGTAGACCAGCAGCTGCAACAGGCAAGGGAAGACTTGCGTACGGCCGAGGCGAATCTGAAGCTGTCACAGATTACGGCCCAGAGGTACTCGGATCTGCTGCGATCGGATTCAGTTGCGAAACAGGACGTCGACAATGCCGTACAGGACGCTGCGGCGAAGGCCGCAACCGTCAAGTCTGCACAAGCGAATGTCCGGCGACTAGAGCAAATGGTCGGGTTCGAGCAGATTGTGGCTCCGTTCAACGGTGTGATTACCGCGCGAAATACGGATGTCGGACAGTTAATCGAGTCCGGCCCGGCAGGCGGTCCGGGAAAGGAACTGTTTCATGTTGCGGCTATCGACAAGTTGCGTGTGTTTGCGAACGTCCCGCAGGTCTACTCACACCAGACCCGGCCCGGTATGAAAGCCGATTTGACGCTCCCCGAGATGCCGGGGCGGCGCTTCACTGGAATGCTGGTTCGAACCGCGGATGCGATTGACCCGGCAACGAGAACCCTGCTGGTAGAAGTGGACGTGATAAACAGCACTGGGTTGCTGTTCCCGGGGGCCTATTCAGAGCTTCACTTCAACATCAAAGCGAACGCAACCTCCTTGATCATTCCTTCCAGTTCACTCGTGTTCCGCTCGGAGGGTTTGCGCGTGCCCACGGTAATCAACGGGAATTGCGTCCATTTTGTGAACGTGACGGTGGGCCGCGATTTCGGCAATACGGTGGAGGTGCTTACCGGGCTTCCGGAGGACGCGAATGTCGTTGCCAATCCACCCGATTCCCTGGTAGAGGGCGAGATTGTCAGGGTGGTGCCGGCGCGTAACGCGGAGCCGGAGTAAGTCTAAGCCTTGCTCTTTTCCTCCGGGCTCTTTTCAGAGGGCTTGATGGTAGAGCGAATGACCATGATGCGGTTCAAGACGTCGAACCAGAATGGCGCGCCCAGCGAAATTGCGAAGGTCGTGAAGAGTAGACCAAGGATTTTATAGATCCAGCCGTCGAGGCTTTGCGGCGGCCGACGCCAATCCTGGTCGAACTCGGCCGGACTCTGTCCAGTTCTCGGCCGCACTACCCAGCCGAGAGGAACGCCGCCCTGCTGCTCGATCCAACGGAGCGGGTCCAACATTTCGGGAACTTGCGGCCCAGCGGGAAGAGATTTTTGCTCGACAGCGGTCTGGGCTCTGGCGATCAGCACTGAGCGAGTTGTTTGTTCAGTGTTCAGGTAGCGCGCGATGGCAAGCGCGTCGGCGTTCATCAGAGCAGAAACCGTGAGTGCAAGAGCCCCGATGATGATCTGAGTACGCCTCTTGTACCAACCTGAGACCCGATCCATCGCGCTGTTGTACCAGTCCTCGATATTCGTTCGGACCTGTTTGATATCACCGTGGGCGGATTCGACGAGGGGCATCAGGGCACGGCCAAGGTTGGAATTGCCAGCCACTTGGGTTACTGCGCTTTTGAAGTCGTTGACCATGTCGGCCGCATTCGCGGGAGTCTGCCCGTGCTGTGCGGCCGGCCACAAAAGATCCATGACGGCGAGCGAAAACGTTTTGGCAGGTATATAAGACGGCAGGTTGCCGGTGTTTTTCGGGTCATAATCGCCGCGGAAGAGTCCGTTGATCAGCGGCGAGTTGTAGAAGAGGGCGACAAGGTCCTTCCCCTGAACTTCGCCAAACATCTCACGTATGCCGCGTTCGAGATCGCGAGCGCGGTGTTTCATGACCGTCTCAACGGCTTCGCGCATGGATGAACAGACAAGGCTCAGGACGAGAAACATCATGCTCAGACCAATGGCGAGATCCAAGATTTCCGAACCAAACACAGTGCTCTCCTTTCAAGAGGGCTTCGCTATACTCCGGTTTCCATGCGAGTTCACAAATTCTTCGCCACCATCGCCGTTTGCACACTGGCGGCAGCGTTCCTACATCCGCAGACATCGGCGACAGCACGGGCGACCCATCCAGGAACCGTCTTAACGCCGGAGATACAAAGCGTACTAAATGCGATCACGCCTGGCAATCTTAGAGGCAATCTTTCGTTTTTGGCTTCGGACCTTTTGCAGGGGCGATACACGCCGTCGCCGGGGTTGGATATCGCGGCCGAGTTCATCGCTTCACAATTCCGTGCTGCTGGTTTGGAGCCGGGAGCTCCCGACTTTTTTCAGTTGGCCGATATGGTGGACCGCCGGATGCCGCGCGTCCAGACCGCAATGGTGCTAGTGGAGGGCGGGGAGACAACGGAGGCGCCGGCAGACGCGATTGCTGTCAGGGGCGTAAACCGGGCGGCTCATATTGAACATTCACCTGTTGTGGCGTTCTCCAGTCGTGATCCGGCGCTTTTGAAAGGAAAGGATCTGGCGGGAAAGGCTGTCGTCGTTCCGCAGCCCGCTTATCAAAGCATGCCGGGAGATCAGGCGACGGACATGTTTGAGAAAGCGCGAGCGTTCGATGAGGAGGTTGCCGCATCGCAGGCGTCCATAGAGATCGTGGTCGGGAAGGTCAGGGGCATGGGCAACGCGTCGCGCCTGATTCCGGCTGATGAAGCGTT
>JAFAUR010000073.1 GCA_019243205.1 Acidobacteriaceae bacterium
CCCGATCTGTCTGTGCCGAGCTCACAGCATTCGTATCGGCGTTCCGAACGCTAACTTGCGCTCCTTGTATGACGGCCCCCGACGGGTCCGTAACTCGCCCGCTTACGCTCGCATGATCTACGGTTTGCTGACCGGATAGAAAGCGAACGGATGCACCAAGAAGAATTAAGACGAGTTTCTGCCGTGCAACCAAAAACCGCAACACGGATCCTCCAATATGTCCCGTTGCGCGCGACTCGCATGTCGAGTTGGCGCGCAAACCTGCTCAATTAAGCAATGCGTTGATCAGAGGAGGAAAGGACGGGTGGACCGCGCTTCTGTCGTGAGCGATCCCGCGAAATGCGTAAACGAGCTTGCGTTTGCGGAGCATTCGCGGGGTGGCGGACCACATCGGAAAAGACCGCCTGGCCGGTTCCAGGCGTGAAGACTTGCGCATGCGCAGCAACCGTGGAATGAGGGAAGCAGGGACACTTACTCCCTACGGCCGCCATGGCGGAGTCAGAGGAAGCTACACCCGAGGCGAGCATGGAACAACGATGCTTGCCGTCCCTTCTGCAGCAGGCCGGCAGCGTGGATTCCGATGAGCTAGCGAGTACAGGCGCAATCGTGAGCGAGCCAAATATCACAACAAGAAGCATCGCTACGTAGTGCCGTATCAAAACACGAGTGTATCGCAGAAATAGCGATCGAACGCGATTACAACGTTGAAACGCGATTGAAATAGGATAACTCCGAAACGAAACCGCTGCCTCTTCGCTCTGTCAATATGCACGAGACATCCGCTTATGCGTTACCTGGTACTCGCCTCGGATTACGACGGCACGCTGGCTCACGACGGCACTGTAGCTGAAACGACGATTGCCGGGATTGAACGCCTGATTCGATCTGGGCGCAAGCTGATTCTGGTTACCGGAAGGGAGTTGCCGGATTTGCAGTCCGTTTTTCCAAGGATCGATCTGTGCGAGCGCATCGTTGCGGAGAATGGAGCACTGCTCTACGATCCAGCAAGTAAGCAAAGTAAGAGGCTCGCAGAGCGTCCACCCGACACCTTCATCGCCGATCTCAAGCGGCGCGGCGTTTCGGATATGAGCGTGGGGGAGGTGATCGTCGCCAACTGGCGTCCGCATGAGCGAGAAGCGATAGAAGCGATTCGTGACGCCGGCTTGGAACTGCAAGTAATCTTCAACAAAGAGGCAGTGATGATTCTGCCGTCAGGGGTCAACAAGATGACCGGCCTTTGTGCCGCGCTCAAAGATCTGAAACTCTCGGCGCACAATGTGGTCGCGGTTGGCGATGCTGAAAACGATCACGCATTTCTACAGAGCTGCGAATTTCCGGTTGCAGTCGCCAACGCGATCCCGGCTCTCAAGCAGAAGGCCGCAATGACCACTTATGGGGCGCGCGGCGCAGGCGTGGTCGAATTGATCGACAGACTCATAGATACTGATCTAGCTGAATTCGAGTCATCGGCTTCGCAAGACTGTCTCGTCATAGGACGTATCGGTGATAAACGGGTCACGCTGCCTCTCTACGGTCGTAACATTCTTGTGTGCGGTCCCTCCGCGTCGGGGAAATCGACCGCGGTAATCGGGCTGATCGAGCAAATCATCGACAAGCGTTACCAAGTCTGTCTTATTGATCCGGAGGGTGATTACGAAAACCTGGCGGGGTGTCGGACCATCGGCGATGAGACGCATCCACCTTCTGTCAAAGAAGTTATGCAGGTGCTCGATGACCCTGAAGCACAGACGATTATCAATCTGACCGGTGTTCCGGGCGCTGACCGACCCGGCTGTTTTGCATCGCTGTTCAGCCGAGTCCATGAGCTTCGGTTACATGCGGGACGCCCGCACTGGCTGGTAATCGACGAAGCCCATCACGTCCTCCCAGCCGAATGGACCCAGGTGTCGACAGAAGTTACAGAGCAGCTCAGAAACACCATTTTGATCACCGTACATCCCAAGCACACGTCCAGAGCTGTTCTCGAGAAGGTAAACACGATCGTCGTAGTCGGACGCGAACCTAAAAAGCTATTTCAGGAATTTGCGGGCACAATCGATGTGAAGTTGCCGGACATGCCCGAGCGCGACCTGGAGCAGGGAGAAGCGGCCATTTGGTGGCTTGATAAGAAGGAGCTTCTATTTGGAATGACGATCGAGCCGTCTCGCACTGATCATCATCGGCATAAACGCAAGTATGCGGAAGGTCAGCTTGAGGAAGAGCGCATCTTTCGTTTTCGTGGCCCAGCAGACAAGTTAAACCTGCGCGCTCAAAACCTGAAGATTTTCATTCAACTCGCCGAAGGCATCGATACCGAAACATGGCTGTACCACTTAAAACGGGGTGACTACTCGAACTGGTTCCGGCGGCACATCAAGGACAATGAACTCGCAGACCGCATTGCGGAACTCGAAAATGACGAGTCCTTATCCGACAAAGACAGCCGGGAGCGCGTAACAAGCGCAATTGCCGAGAAGTACACAAGCGCAGAGTGACCGAACGCCCCTCCGCCGTTGAAATCAGGCCTCTTCCGGCTCGCTTTCCGGTTCCGGAAGTATGTCGTTGTTTCTCGCAACCCACACATAGAGGGTTGGCAGCAGGAAAATGCCGAGCAACAGCGCCGCCACGAGGCCGCCGACAATGACTATCGCGAATGGACGCTGAGAGTCTGAGCCGATGCCGCGCGAAAGGGCTGCGGGCAGAAGACCAACGCTCGCGACAAGCATCGTCATCATGATCGGGCGGAGACGTCGAACCGAACCATCGATGGCCGCATCCATGATAGTTTCCCCTCGCGCCCGAAGCTGGTTGATGTACTCGAGCATGATGACGCCGGTCTGAACAGAAACGCCGAACAGGGCAAGGAACCCCACGCCCGAAGAAACGCTGAGATGCGTACCAGTCAAGAGTAATGCGAGCAGCCCGCCGATGGGCGCCATCGCAACGTTCGCAATAATGAGCAGCACCCATTTCACCGATTTGAACATCGTGTACAGAATCATGCAGATGACCAGCAGGGTGATCGGAACGATGATGGCCAGGCGTTTTTGTGAACGCTTCGCGCTTTCGTATTCGCCTGCCCAGTCGATTTTGTACCCCACCGGAAGCTTGACTTGCTGCGAAACTTTTCGGATGGCCTCTTCAACACCGCTGCCGAGATCGCGGCCAACCATGCTGTATTTCAGCGCAACATAGCGCGAGTTGGCTTCCCGGTAAATTTCGGAAGCGCCGTCGCGCACGCTGACGTTGCACAGTTGTGACAATACAACTCGTTCACCCGACGGAGTAACAAGCCGGATGTTTTCGACTGCGCCAATCGTGTTGCGAAATGGAGCTTGGTACCGTACAACCACGTCATAACGTTGCTCGCCTTGTAGCACTTGCCCGACAGCTTTGCCCCCGACCGCCGTTTCTACCGCGTCCTGCACATCAGAGACATTCAAGCCGTAGCGCGCCACCTTCTTACGATCCACTTGCAACTGCAGGTTAGGCTGCCCGATCACACGAAACAGACCCAGGTCAGCGACGCCACGGACCGTTCGCATCACATTAACGATCTCCTGTCCTTTGCGTTCCAGCGTCTTTAGATCGTCTCCATAAATCTTGATCGCGAGTTGCCCCTTGACGCCACTGACCGCCTCTTCCATGTTGTCTGCAATGGGCTGTGAGAAATTCCAGAGCGCGCCGGGGATTTTCTCGAGCTCCCGACCGAGTGCAGCCACCAGCTCTTCCTTGTTCTGCCGGAACACAGGGCGCCATTGCTCTTTCGGCGTGAGATCGATGAAGTACTCGGTGTTGAAGAAGCCTGTCGTATCCGTCCCATCATCGGGACGTCCAACCTGAGAGACAACCTGCGTTACTTCCGGGAATGACGCCATGATGATTCGAGCACGGTCCATAACGTTGGTTCCGCCAGTCGGACCCGTGCTTGGGGCGAGCGTGGCACGTGCCCAGATGGCGCCTTCATCGAGGTGGGGCAAGAACTCCGAACCGATAACACCGCTTATCATTAGCCAAACCGAAGCAGCAAACATGCATACCGCGATACCAACGGTGACCCAGTGAAACCGAATGGCGCGCCTGAGCAACCAGAGATACCCGGTCGAAAGAGCGGTCATGAGCGGATTTCGCCATTCGCGTACCCGGCGTCCGAACATTACGCTCGAAAGAACGGGCGCGACTAGCATCGAGAAGATCAGCGCACCGAGCAAGGCGAAGGAGACCGTCCAGGCCATCGGCTTGAATAATCGCCCTTCCACGCGTTGCAAAGTGAATATCGGCAGGTAGGCCGTAATGATGATGCCGATCGAGTAGAACACGGGTCGCTGCACTTCGTGCGCAGCTTCGCGTATAGAGCTGAGGGTTGACCTGCCGTCGCCGTTGTGGCGCGCAAGGTAGCGGATGATGTTCTCCACCATCACCACTGCGCCTTCCACCACCATTCCGAAATCGAGTGCGCCCAGGGATAGCAGATTGGCCGGAATCTTATTCAGGTCCAGACAGATTGACGCAAACAGCAGCGAAAACGGAATCGTCAGCGCAACGATGAACGCGCCGCGGATATTTCCAAGGAAGAAAAACAATATGGCCGCAACCAGGATGATTCCTTCTGTCAGGTTGTGGAGTACTGTATGAGTCGTGTACTTAAGCAGGTTGCTGCGATCTAGGTGCGGAACAATCTTCACCCCGGGCGGAAGCAGATGATCGTTCAGGTCCTGGACTTTCTCGTGAATAGCCGCCAGTGTTGCGTCTGAATCGGCCCCTTTGCGCAACAGCACAATGCCTTCGACGACATCCCGATTATCAATGATCCTTCCGTCTTCGCGATGAATTGCCTTGGCGATTTTGCCGAGGCGGATGCGCGGGCCCTGCACGATGTTTGCAATGTCCCTCATGCGGACAGCGGTTCCATTTTGACTCTTGATGGGGATCTGTTCGAGATCCTCGACATTGTTGATCAACCCGAGAGCGCGCACGTTGATCTGCTGCATCCCCGACTCGAGAAAACTGCCACCGGCATTTACGTTATTGTTCGCGAGTTGCTGCTCAACTTGAGAGATGTTCAATCCGTAAGAGACGAGTTTGTCCGGATCTACGTGGACCTGGTACTCACGCGTGATGCCGCCGAAACTACTGACGTCTACAACGTTGGGAACCGATTTCAATTGCTTCTCGAGCGTCCAATCCTGCAATGACTTCAGAGCCATGAGGTCATAACTGGGATTGGTGCTGTGGAGCGTGTACCAGTAAATTTGACCTACCGGGCTGAAATCGGATCCGATTTGGGGTTGCAAACCGGCCGGTAAGCTAAGCTGCGAAAGCCGTTCCAAAACCTTTTGCCGGTTCCAGTCGTTTACCGATTGATCATCGAAGATGAGGCTGACGCTGGACAGCCCAAAGATGGATATCGAACGAAGATGATCGAGATGAGCGATACCATTGACGGCGATCTCGACAGGAATTGTGACTTGCTGCTCGATCTCCTCTGCCGCATGGCCAGGCCATTGCGTGATGACCTGCACATAGTTGTTCGCTACGTCGGGATACGCTTCAACCGGCAGATTATGAAAAGATATGGCGCCCCAAATAAGGAGCAATGCGGCCGTAAGAACAACCAGAAAGCGATTGTTCAGGGCGAAGTCGACTAACGCTCGGATCATGCAAGACTAACGAAGTGTAACAAGGACTTCGTTTAGCTAACCGCATCGTCATTGCCGTTCCCATTACGCCCTTTCTGCACCATGCTGATGAAACGGCGAGCCAATTCGTGAATCCAGTCGGTGTTACGCGCTCGTATCGCGTCAGGCGGAAGCAACTCTTTGCCGATGCCGAGTATGTTCGCGCCTGCCCGAATGTATTGCGTCGCAGTCTGTTGGGTAACTCCGCCTGATGCGACAAAGCCAACGTCGGGAAACGGCCCCCGCAAAGCGCGTATGTAAGCCGGGCCGCCCATACTGGCACACGGGAAGACTTTTACGAAACGAGCATGAGCTCGTTTGGCCGCCATGATCTCGGTGGGAGTCAGGACGCCTGGAAGCAGCGGAATTTCGTACCGCTGCGCAAATTCAGTGATGTCCGGGTCGAGACCCGTGCTGGTCAGGAAGGAAGCGCCGGCATCCAAACTGATCTCAGCAGTTGCCATGTCAAGCACAGTTCCGGCGCCTACAACCGAGTTGGGGTGCTTTCGCAGCAGGCACGAAATCACATCGGCGGCATGCGGCGTCGTCATGGTGATTTCGACCACTCGAATACCCGCGCCGAAGATCGATTCGGACGCAAAAATCGCCTCTTCCGGCGAGCCAACGCGTACCGCCGGAATAATCCCAATCTCCTCGATGCCTGCCAGCATCTCCTTTTTGGTCATCGCCCGCGATTCTACTCTATCGACACTAGTCGGCCGAAGATATCCCGAGATGAGTTGAATGCGGCTGATTCCGCGGGGATGGCGTGATGGTTCCGTTCAGGCTCGGCTATAAAATGTGCTTAATTCCGCGCCCGATACCCTTGACGACTTTACCTGTACCCTTGGTGGTGCCGACAGCGACGTCCTTGCCCGCTCCTGCCGCGCCTTTGCCAACGGAACCCGCAGCGTCGATCGGATGAAGTGTGGCCAGATCTGCCGCGCCTTTACCCGTTCCTTTCGCGAGATCTCCGGCACCCTTGCCCGCTCCTCCGGCGATGTTGCCCGTGCCGTTAGCGACCTGGCGGCCAGGACTAGGCTCCGGCTTTTTGGCTTTCGAATGCTTCGTCTTGGTTTCCGCCTGGGTTGTTTGAGTTGTTTGAGCTCGCCCGGAATCCGCAGGCGCATTTTGAGCCCATCCGAGTGCGGCTAGTCCAAATCCGATACCTGCAATCGCGACCCATCGCCGTCCACCAAATCCGTTCGAGCTCACAACCGTTGGACGCAGAACATTGCCCGGCCGATTCACCTGGCAGCTATCGCTCATTTGAACCAGCACGGTGTTTTAGCCGTCCACTCGCTTTTTGGATACCGATTGTTGAGGAGATCGAATGCCGTTTTCGAGATCTGGCCATTCGGGTCTGGGTTGTTGGTCCTACATCCGTAACGCACAACCACTACGAGACGATGGAGAGCTCGGGGCACGAACGGGTCATCCATATGCGCGTTCGCCCAATCGAAGAAGATAGTTGCCGCCAGAAATGCAACGCCCGCTTTGCGGACGTCGACGAAACGGAGATCGTCCGGACGTTCCCACGCCCAAAGCACTATTGCCGGCCTCGTAAAGGAACGCGGTTCAGTCCGCGAACGGCACGAAGACGACGCGAGCGTTATTGCAATGGCGCAGCATCCGGCTGTCGCTCGCCGCAATCCAAAACTCTTGGACCGGATTATCGAAGTCTAAACAGCGGCTTCGGCCGAGGACGAAGGTTCCAAAATCACCTTTGTCAGATTCGGTTCGCGGGCGTGCAGGCGCTGAAACCAGTCCGCACCTTCCACCAGCGGAGCAACCACGCTGATGAGCGGATCGACATTGACCTTCCGGTCTGCGAGTAGCTCTATGCAGCGCGGGTATTCTCCTGATGAAGCGGCCGAACCGAGCAGGCGGATCTGGCGGCTGACGACCACCTGCAGCGGTATCTCGGCCTGAGGCGAAACGTTGCCGATCAGCACGACCGTTCCCCCTTTAGCAGTGCTCTCAATTGCGGTTTTGATGGTAGGCGTGGCCCCCACGGCTTCAAATGCAAAAGGCACACCCGCCTTTTCCGTCAGGCGCGAGATCTCAGCGCCTGCATCCGCCATTTTTGCGTTTACGGGGAGCACCCCGGCTAGCTCGTGGGCGAGTTGTAGCCGTCGCTCATCGATATCAACCGCGTAAATGGGCGCACAGCCCTTTACACGCAAAACCTGCGCAACGAGCAGCCCGATCATGCCCACACCGACCACCAGCGCTCCATCGCCCTTGGCAATACCGGATAAGTCAACGGCGTGCATTGCGACGGCGAGCGGCTCAATCATCGCGGCTTTCGTGAATGACAGATTATCGGGCAGCGCATACGTGATGTGACTCGGAACGATCACGTACTCGGCGAAGGCTCCGGCACGGCGATAATCGGGAGTCGAGACTCCAAGAACCTCACGCCGGTCGCACAGGTTGACCTGCCCGCGGCGGCAATACTGGCATTCGCCGCAATACACGGTGGAATCGAAGGTGACACGATCGCCCTCGTGGAATTTGGTCACACCAGGTCCGACCGCCGCTACCGTGCCGGCTGCTTCATGGCCCATGACAATCGGCGGGATCCGCCGCCCCGTCGAGCCATCCATCCCATGCACATCGCTGCCGCAGATTCCGCAGGCTTCGACACGGATGAGCAATTCGCCTGCAGCCGGCCGCGGCATTGGCAGATCCACCATTTCGAGCCGGTTGTACTCCGAAAGAAGCAAAGCTTTCATTCTTCAGGCTGCTCCGTTGATGCGTTTCATCTTGAGTTCCTGGAGCAAACGCTCCACCTGGTCCGATTTTTCCAGCGCCGCAAAACGGCGTTCGACATTGGGTGCGCTGCTCGCAATCATGTGCCCCTGACCGATGGTTTCCTCGGCGTCCACCTTCGATCGTAGACGGTCGAACTCGGCATCATGCGCGAGTTCCTGTAAATTTGAAGCTCCCGTGCGCATCGCCAAACGCGAGCGGCGATGTTGGGCAATCAGCAAGTCACTCTTGGCTTTCGTTTCCGTCATCTTCTGCTCCAGCCTGTTCAGGGCGTCTCTCAAGATTTGCAGCTGATGCGATTGATCTTCAATCTGCTGCGTGAAATTACGCGCGGCATTTTCATAAGTAAGCGAGCGTTCCAGAGCCAGGCGCGCCAGATCGTCCTCGTTCTTCGCGATCGCCAGTTCGGCCTTCCGCACCCATTCGCGCTGTGCGTCCATGTTTTCCGCCTGCTTTTTCTGCAGCAGAAGCTGATCCGCAATTGCAATCGCCACTTGCGTTTTGACCTGCATGAACTGGTTCTGCATGTCGAGGAGAAGCTGCTTAAGCAGCTTCTCCGGATCTTCTGCCTTATCGACCAGATCGTTGAGGTTCGCTTTGATCAGCGTCGTTACGCGATCCAATAACGCCATACCATCACCTCCGATTTAAGCCTTCGAGCCGTTTGGTTTGCCGTCGCCGCTGGAAGGCCGATCATTGATGCTTCGGACCTTCCCTAGCAGATCAGACATCTGCATGCCCGAAAGAGTCTCGAACAATGCCGGGATTTGAGCGGCAATTTTGGTCATGTCGCCCGTGACCCGATTCAATCCCGCCGCATTGGCATCACCGGTAGATACGATCGTGATCTTATCCACGTTGGCAAGCGGCGCAGCCAGAGCCCGTACCACTTCAGGCATGCCGGTGATCAGCTTATCGACCACTGCAGCCTGGTTCCACTCTTGATACGCCTCGGCCTTGACGTTCATCGCCCGTGCTTCCGCCTCTCCCTTCTTCAGGATAATTTCCGCGTCCGCTTCACCCTGCAAACGAGTGGCGGCCGCGGCGCCTTCGGCCTCGACCATCTGCTTCTTGCGTGCCGCCTCGGCAAGCATCTCGATCCGCTGCCGTTCAATCTCGGCGTTCTTGAGCACGTTGGCAATCAGTTCCTTTTCATGTCGCCGGATCTCGGCTTCCTGCACTTTAACTTCACCTTCTTTTTCCACTTGCCGGACCTTTACGGCTTCCGCGGTAACCTGCTGCTGCATGACATTGGCCTGAATGTCATAGGCCTTGTCCGCCTGCGCCTGCTGGCGCTTTATGGTTTCGATGTACTGCGCTTTGCGAATCTCGAGGTCACGAGTCGCCTCCGCCTGTGCGGCCAGCGAAAGCGTTTCGGCGAGAACGCGTTCCTGATCGGCCTGCGCTTTGGCTACCGCCGACGCGCGCACCGCTTCAGCTCGCTTGATGGCCGTATCGCGCTCAGCTTCCGCAGCTGCCACATCGGCATCGCGGCGAATACGAGCGATGTCGGGACGGCCCATGTTGGTGATGTATTCGTTCTTGTCCCGAACTTCCTTGATGGTGAACGATACCACCTCCAGTCCCATCTTGCTCATGTCATCGGCGCAGGTGGCCCGCATGCGATCGCCTACCATTTCCGGTTCCTTGACAATCTGCTCTACGGAGAGCTGGCCAATGATGCCACGTAAATGCCCTTCCATTACCAGCCGGATCAAGCCCTCACGCGCCTGATCGGTCTTGGTCAGGAATTGCTCGGCGGCCGTTTGGATGGACTCGGGATCGCTCTTCACCTTGATCTGGGCTACCGCTTCCACCGTTACGGCTACACCCTGTTTCGTGTAGAGATCCTGTTCCGGAGCCACATCGAAGGACATCAACTGCAAGGAAAGCTGCCGGAAAGTTTCAATCATCGGCACAATCACGGTCCCGCGTCCTTTTACGATGCGGGTACCGCGAAGGCCATAAACAATCAGAGCTTCATGCGGACCCGCCTTGCGGAACAGCATGGCGCCTGTCGTCATCAAGGCGAGCAGGACGAGAACTATCACAACGGCGAAAACCACAATTTCACTCGACATTTTCGGTCTCCTTTGGCGACGGTTCCGGGGCGGCAAGACGCCGCTCCGACTGGGTAATCGCCTCCCAGGTGCGAACGAACGCGATCCCTTTCTCGTATCGCGTCACTACAACTTCTTCATCTCTTCCAATCGCGACCCCGTCTTCACTGCGCGCAGGCAACGGTTTACGGGCTCCATCGCGTACGTAAATGACTTCTCCGACTCCATCCGGGCGGATGCTGCAGGTCACGCGTCCGAGCACGCCCACCATTTCGTAATCGGCAGCGTTCATCGGCTGCTCGCGCGCGCTTAGAAAGCGCAGAAACGCCGCAAGTATCCAGGCGCCGATGAGCCCGAGAAGGACAGCAATCGATAAGTCCACGGAAAGACTAAACCCGGAGTGCCGTGTCAGCAGATATCCGATCCCGCCAAACCAGGCGAGAAAGACGGCCACACAACTCGGATTCAGCATGCTGCCGATCCAACTCGCCAACTGGTCGCCATTGGCCTCCTGGCCATGGCCAATGCTGCCGGAGTGATGATGGCTGGCGGCATGCCCGTGATGCACGCCTGTACCATGACCCGGAGCATGAAATCCGCCGTGGTGCCCGACCTGCCCATGGCCTCCGGTATGCGCGCCTGTTCCATGTCCCAGATGAATACCGCCGAGAAGCAGGGACACCAGGCTCCAGAGGCTCCCTACTCCAAAACACAGGAGATAAAAGTCAGGCCAGTTCATGTCTCAAGTCCTCCCTGCTCTTCAAAACCTCCCAAAGCCGGTCAGCGAGCGCCGGAGTTTGCAGGATTGCCGCAAGCAGCAGAAGGCAGCCGCGCGTGTCATCGTCGCCCGCAATCTTCAGCAGTGCCTCCGCGAGCCGTCCATCTTGCCGAAATTGCTCGGCGCCATTTACGAGCCACAGGTCCAGGTTGTCTTCCTGCAACCCGAGGTCGGAACTCAACTCCGTCTGAAATCCTTCGGGATCATCGACCAGGTATCCGGGGTGAACGCGAAAGAACTTCGCGAGTATAAGCCGCGTGGTGTTGGTCAGATGCTTTCGTCTGCCACCTTCGAGCTGCGACAGGTACGGCTGGCTCAACGGGGTTTTCATTTCGTCCCGCAGAGCCGTCGCGACCTCTTTCTGTGTCATTTCGCGATTGAGCCCACGCAGGTGACCTTCGACCACCCTCAGGTACCGAAGCTTTTCAGCGATCGTCATATAGCAATCTGCTAATTGATTATCACGGATTGCAATACAAAGCAAATAAAATCGAGAGCTAAATGCGAGGCGTAGGGATGTTGTTCGCGTTACAGTTGTGTGCCGAGGACGTGAGATGCGTCACGCCAGCAGATAGCAAAGCGAAACATCTGCTCGCAAAGCCCTGTGATTAAAACAACTTCATTGGACTTTCCGGTTCTGAAAGCAGTACAACATTGCTTATGCCGCATCGTGATACATCTTGCGGAGATAGGGCGACACGCCTGCGTTATTTGGAATTGAAACGACTCTATCTCCGGCGAACGGTAGTCGAAGCTGCTATCCGTGAACTCGAAATGAAGGTGGGGTGCGGCGAGCCCGCTCCGAAGCGATCTGGGACAGCGGAAGGCTTGGAGTTTTCATCAAACCCTTGTAACCTAACAAGTTGCCGGAGCGCCTAAAGCAATCGGAAGGACCGACAAGGGTCCGGCATGTTAGGCCGGTATGCTTGTCGAGCAAGAGCTAATTGAGAGAGCCCGCTCTGGTGATGCGTCGGCTTTCAATCAGATTGTTCTTGCCTACCGAAAACGCATCCTCGGCACGATTTCGCGGCTGATTGGACGCCCGGAAGACGTCGAGGATGTGGCTCAGGAGGTTTTCGTCAGACTGTACTTTTCGCTGGACCAGCTTCGGACGCCGGAGGTTTTCGAACCTTGGCTGTATCGCTTAACCGTTAACGCATCTTACGACTATTTGCGCCGTGCTAAAAGGCGGAACGAGTCGCGTATGGCGGATCTCAGCGAACAGCAGGTCATGATGGCCGATTCTCTGGCAGGCGGCAGGAAGGAAGACGAAGAACGCCACAAGGGCCAGACCCGGGAATTTATGGACGCCCTGTTCCAACATGTCTCGGAGGAGGACCGGATCCTCCTTACGCTCAAGGAAGTCGAAGGCCTTTCCTTGCGGGAATTGGAAGGCGTTTATCGCGTGAATGAAAATGCTCTGAAGGTCCGGCTTTTCAGAGCCAGGCAGCGAGTTCTAAAGGCCTACAAAACGGCCGTCGCAAATGGCAAGATGTAGGCAGCGTAGGAAAGCAGGTGATTGGAGATGGTGACACACGACGATGATGCTTCGCTGAACAGTTTGTTCGCGCGGTATAAAGCCGCTTGTCCCGATGTAGAGCCAAGTGCGAATTTCATGCCGGCACTGTGGCATAAAATTGAAGCCCGGCATAGCTTCTGGTTCAATTTCGCACGCCTGGCGAAAGGCGTGATGACGGCGTCCGCCGCGCTCTGCCTTCTTCTGCTTTTCCTGAACTTCACGGGCACAACCCAAAACCATCTCCTCGTTCCCACGTATACGGATGCGTTGATGGCCGATCACACGGCTGAAAAGATCGATTACACCGAAGCGCTCCGGACTACGCCTTCGCCGGATGAAATGCCCGCTGGCCTCCAGCGCTGAGGCGGCCGGCTAACAAGCGGGATCTGGCAGATGAAACGCAATCAGTGGGCGGCGGCGGGATTGGCGGCGCTGCTGTTTTTCATCGGCGTGGCGGTCGGCGCGCTCGGGCATCGCTATTTCGCGGCTTCCGAAGTGAGCGCGAAAACGTCTGACGACTTTCGGCATCACTACATCTCCGAGATGCGCTCAAGGCTGAACATGACACCTGAACAGGTAAAAGAGCTCGAGACGATCCTCGATGAAACGAAGGCCAAGTATAAAGCTGTTCGAGACTCTTACCGTCCGGAAATGATGAAGATCAGGGAAGATCAGATCAATCGTGTGAAGTCGATTCTGACCCCCGCTCAGGTACCCGGTTACGAACAACTGGTTGCCGAACGCGAGCGCCGCGCTAAGGAACAGGAAGAGCGCGACCGCCAGCAGGAACGGAAACAGCATACCGGAGCGGCCGCTCCCACTCGCTAGAAGCATCGCTTCGCTAAACTTGCATTTGACCCCAGCCAAATTCTGCCTTGCTGCGATTGTTCTGGCCTATTCCTCAACGGCCGGGGCCGCCGACACCTCTTCGCCAGGCAAAATCGAGGCGATCATCGCACAATTGGAGGCCGTCCAGACTTTTTCTGACGTTTCCATCTCGCCCGATGGCAAATGGATTACGTGGACACAGTCGGGGGCATCCGGCGGAGACAGCCGCGTTTTTCTGTGCCAATCGCAGGGTTCAGGGAACCCGAAGCAGCTGGATTTCGGGAACGGAATGGACCCATCGCGAGTCGCTTCAGTAGCCTGGACCCCCGATAGCAACCGCGCTATCTTTCTGTTCGACCAGGCGGGAACCGCAACTCTGTATTCCTGGTCCGTAAACGACGGCAAAGCACATCGGCTTGCCGAGCTCCACGGATATGCCAGCAGTGTGCGGCCGTCGCCCGATGGTCGGCGCATCGCGTTTCTTTTCGCCGAGAACGGAGGCGGTGGCGGTCCGCTGGAAGCCGTCCCGGCCCAAACCGGAGCCATCGGCAGCGACATCCACAACGCACGAATCGCTGTGCTGGACCAAAACGGAAACGGACTGCGCCAGGTGTCTTCCGCATCCCTGAACATGTATGAGTACGATTGGTCTCCGGACGCCAGCCGGTTCGTTGCATTAGCTGCTCCGGGACCAGCCGATAACAATTGGTGGATCGCGAAGCTCTATACGGTCGCCGTCGATTCCGGCAAAGCAGATCTTCTCTATAGTCCGCCGGCGGAGCAGCAGATCGCGGTGCCGCGCTGGTCTCCCGATGGGAAGCGAATCGCGTTCATCGGCGGACTGATGAGCGATGAAGGTTTCAACGGCGGCGACATCTTCACGATTGACAGCGCTGGTGGAAATGCCGAAGACCGCACGCCCGGAAGAAAATCCTCGGTTAGCGGTCTCGAGTGGCGCAACGATTCGCGCCTGGTCTTTACCGAATACGTGAAAGGCGGCAGCGCCGTCTCCGAACTGAATCTCGATGGGAATCCGGTCGAGTCACTCTGGCAGGGTCAGGAGAACGTACACCTCGATGGAAACTACCTTAATTTCGCACTTGCGCATGATGGACGGACGAGCGCGGTCGTGCGATCGTCCTGGGAGCGCGCCCCGGAGGTATGGAGCGGCCCCGTAGGCGAGTGGCATGCGCTTACAGGCGCCAACAAGACGCAGCAACCGCACTGGGGCCGCTCGGAAAGCGTGACTTGGCAGAACGACGGTTTCGACGTTCAGGGCTGGCTGCTTTACCCGCTTCATTACGATGCATCGAAGAAATATCCGATGATCGTCGAAATCCATGGCGGTCCCGCGAACGGCAAGACTCCGAGCTGGCCGACACCGCGTTTTGATATGTCCGTGATGGCGGGACTGGGCTATTTCGTCTTCTTTCCCAATCCTCGCGGCAGCTATGGCCAAGGCGAAGCGTTTACACGCGCCAACGTCAAGGATTTCGGCGGCGGCGATCTCCGTGACATTCTTGCGGGTGTCGATTCGGTAGTGAAGCGTGGATCGGTCGATGGAAATCGCCTGGGCGTAACGGGCTGGAGTTACGGCGGCTTCATGACTATGTGGACCGTCACGCAGACTCAGCGTTTTCGGGCGGCGGTGGCCGGAGCGGGCATCGCGGACTGGTTGAGCTACTATGGCGAAAACTCGATCGACGAGTGGATGATCCCTTACTTCGGCGCCTCCGTTTACGATGATCCGCAGGTCTACGCGAAGAGTTCTCCGATCACCTACATCAAGCAGGTCACAACGCCGACGCTGGTGGTCGTGGGCGAGCGCGATGGCGAATGCCCTGCCCCACAATCGTTCGAGTTCTGGCACGCGCTCCAGACCTTGAAGGTCCCGACTCAGCTGGTCGTCTACCCCGGCGAGGGCCACTCTTTTCGACAGCCTGAACACCGGGTAGACGTATTGCGACGGGCGGTTTCCTGGTTCGATCAATACCTCGGTAAGTAAACGGGAAATCGAATCCGCAAGTTACAATTAAAGCTGTTTTGAATGATTGAACTTCTGCACGATTCATGGCGCTATCGGGAACTGGTCTGGGCGCTTGCGATGAAGGAGCTGAAAGTCCGGTATAAGCGGTCTGTTCTGGGTTTTCTCTGGGCGCTATTAAATCCGATGCTGCTGATGCTGGTGCTGACGGTAGTATTCTCGACCATTTTCGGCGCGTCCATCCCGCATTACGCCGTGTTTATCTTAAGCGCGCTCTTGCCTTGGACGTTTTTCTCGCAGTCGCTCGCCTACGGAGCCGAATCCGTGGTGGGGAATGCCGATCTGATCAAAAAGGTTCGGGTGCCCAAATCGATCTTCGTACTCGCGGCGGTCACGTCCAACATGATCAACCTGCTGCTGTCCTTCATTCCGCTGATTCTGATCGTTTTCGCCGTCGGACAACCATTCCACGCCACTTGGGCTTACTTACCGGTTCCCATGCTCGCGCTGTTGATTTTTACATTGGGAGCGAGTTTTTTCTTCGCCACGGCTAACGTTTTCTATCGTGACGTGGCCCATATCCTGCAGGTGATCCTTCAGGTTTGGTTTTACCTTACTCCGATCCTCTACAAAACGGAACTCTTTCCCGTGAAGTGGCGCTGGTTATTCAAATTGAATCCCGTCATCTTCGTCATCAACGGGTTTCGTTTGAGTGTTTATGATGGCATGCTGCCGCGCCTGCAATCGGTAGGCGCATCTTTCGCGTGCGGTCTCCTTGCCTTGGTAATCGCCTACTCCATCTTTCGGCGCTATCAGGACCGTTTCGTCTTTTATCTCTAGAGTGCACTGAATGGAATCCTTCGCCATCCGAGTCGAGAATGTAACGCAGCGTTTCCGTATGATCCAGGAACGCCCGGACTCCATCCGCGAACTCTTTACCAAGTTTTTTCGGCATCGGACAACCGTGCATGATTTCGATGCCGTTAAGAACGTTTCTTTCACCGTCAGCAAGGGCGAGATGCTTGGGCTGGTAGGTCGCAACGGAAGCGGAAAAAGCACGCTCTTGAAGATAATCGCGGGTGTGTACCTTCCCACCTCAGGCGGCGTTCAGGTGAACGGCACCATCGCTCCGCTGATCGAGCTCGGCGCAGGCTTTCACGGTGAGTTGACCGGACGCGAGAACATCCTGATGAACGGGTTGCTCATGGGATTTTCTAAACGCGAAATGCTGGCTCGGGAACAAAGAATCATTGAATTCGCCGATATCGGCGAGTTCATCGATGCTCCCGTTAAACAGTATTCGTCGGGCATGTACACGCGGCTCGCCTTCGCAGTCGCGACAGAGGTGGATCCGGACATCCTGGTGATCGATGAGATTCTCGCAGTTGGCGACAGCGCGTTCCAGTTGAAGTGTATGGAGAGGCTGGAGCGATTCAGGAAGTCGAACAAGACAATTCTGTTTGTAACCCACAACCTGCACCAGGTTGTGGAATACTGCGACCGGGCGATTCTGCTCGAAAAAGGACAGATGCTTCTGGACGCATCTCCACAAGACGTTATCGACGCATATGCCGGTACGACCAAGGATATCGAACAGGAACTCGCTGTAGCTCAGAATCGATAGAAACTACTGGTCTTTTTGCGGCCATTCCGGTATCTTATCATTTGGCCCGGTAGCGCGATTCTCTCGTAGTTATCACTCCCCCGCCGCGAGCGTCCGCTCACATTCCGAGGAGTAGTGACCTTGTCCAGTACCGCTGTCCAACCATCAACTGCTTCCCATGCAACTGCTTCACGTGCTGAAAGAGCCAGGTCAGCGTTCTACCGCCCTGAATTGGACGCCTTAAGGTTTTTTGCGTTCTTCCTGGTGTTCTTTGACCATTCGATGCTCTCTGTTCCGGGCATGAAACTGTTCTTTGAAGCCGGACGTTTAGGCATGTGCCTGTTCTTCGTATTGAGCGCCTATCTGATCACTGAGCTGTTACTGAAGGAGCGTGCTGAAACGGGGCACGTCAACTTGCGCGCTTTTTACATCCGTCGGGTTCTCAGGATCTGGCCTTTGTACTTCTTCTGTCTCGGCCTTGCATTCGCGGCCGGGCGCATTTGGCCTTTCATGCGAATCTCTGTTCCAGCATTGCTCGCGTACCTGTTCATTGCGGGCAACTGGCACACGGCCATCTTCGGTGCGATCCACTCGCCGTGGTCGCTTCTATGGAGCATTGCGGTAGAAGAGCAGTTTTACCTCTCGTGGCCGTTTCTTGCAAGGAAGGGCCGGAAGATTTTATTTTTTGGTTCGATCGTGGCAATCGCAATGGGTGCAGTGACAGTTTGGGCCGTATGCCGCGACGGCTACCCGCAACTGGGCGCCTGGATCTGGAACAACAGCTTTTTTCAGTTTGCGTTTTTCGGCTTGGGCGGTGTTCTCGCGATCCTGGTTCGAGGACGACGGCCGGTTTTGCCTCGGTTCATCCGGCTGACACTTGGCGTCGGATCGATATTCATTTTCTTGCTGGCTTCTTTTTTCCTGACCATGGAGCATCCCCACTGGTCGGTGCTACTGGGCTTGATCGGTTACTCGCTGACAGGGATTGCATGCACCATGCTGTTTTTCAGCCTGCTGGGCCATAACATCCGTAAAGGCACGCTCCTGGACCGCATTGTAGGGTGGGGGCGGATATCGTACGGGCTATACGTCTATCACGGCGCGGCGCTGTGGCTGATTAGCATTCCCACTATTCAGCTTTTACATCGCTACCATCACAGCGTACCGGGACCGGCGAAGGTGGCTGTACTGACGGGTATCGCCGCTTTCCCTCTGACTCTCGCAATATCGAAGTTGTCCTATCGCTACTTGGAAACACCGTTCCTTTCACTCAAAAAACGGTTTGAGATTGTCAGATCTCGCCCCGTGTAGCGTTCGGCAATCTGACCGCCACGATGGTTGAGACGAAGATGTTCTGATCGCGACTAGATTAGGTTCAACTTGCTGCCATCTTTTGCAGTTTGTCTATGGTGGACCGGATGAGCGGACTCATTATCGAAGCACAGGCGTCCTCGCTTTTGGCCGAATCGCCCAATGCCCGGCCGAGCTTCTATCGCCCCGAGCTCGATGCGCTTCGTTTGTTCGCATTCTTCTCTGTTTTTCTCGCCCACGGCCCGCGCTTCATTTTCGGATTCAGAGCACCGTGGTGGGAGCACCGGATTGCGGAATATTATTCGCTCGTCGCCGAATCAGGCATTTTCGGCTTGTGTCTTTTCTTCTTTCTCAGCTCGTTTCTCATAACCGAGCTACTGCTTCGGGAAGTGGAGAAGACTGGCTCCGTACATCTCAAAGCGTTTTACACCCGCAGGATCCTTCGGATTTGGCCGCTGTACTATCTGGGCGTCGCGATCGGCATCACGGTGGGATTTCTGATGCCGCGCGAATTCGGGATGTCCCATCATCAGGTCTTTTATCTCGTTTTTCTGGTCGGCTATCTTGGCGGCAGTTTCCACTCCAATCCGATGGGACCGCTATGGAGCATCTCGGTCGAGGAATTGTTCTACCTGGTCTGGCCCATGTTAGCGAAATTTGGACGTCGTACGATTTGCCTGGTCAGCATCTCGCTTGTCCCTTTCGCCCTCGGTATCGTCGCGATTACGAAGAACTGGTACAATCCCCTCGGCCACTTCATCTTTTTCGCAACGGGCGGATTGCTGGCCCTGATCCTGCACGAGCGCCCGTCCTTCCCTTCCAACCTTCAGCGTTCTGGCTTGCTGTTCCTGGGAATTGCGGTGTGGATCGTGGCGCGATTCGAGCTCGCGATCAAACCGACTTCGTTCGTGTATGCGGCATGTTATCTGTTCGTCGACGTCGGCTGTGTATTGATTTTCCTGGCGATCTTCCGGTTGCCCGGACATTATCTGCCCAAGCAGATCATTTATCTCGGCCAGATCTCTTACGGCCTGTATGTTTTTCATCTGCTGTGTTTCACATTTGTCGGCCGCTCTGTGATTAGAAACGTACCAGGATCGCAGCATGAGTTGCTGCGTGTGCCCGAAACGCTCGCCATCACTCTCGCGATCACGATGGTGATCGCCGCACTCTCTTTCCGATACTTCGAAAGTCCATTTCTAAAGCTGAAGAGACGGTTCGAATTCATTCGGACGCGAGTGGCCCACGAACATCCGGTTTATTCGGCCGAACGAGATTTGAGATATTAGGCTCTAGACCGGTTTAGGGTTGGTTTTCCCTCTACACCCCGGCCTTGAGACGAAGCTCTCCTGAAAACCACTAAACTAGGTCAACTTCCCGCCAATCATCGCACTGGCCGCTTGTTGATCAGAGGTCAGAATGAGCGCACTTACGTTCGAATCGCGGGCTGCCGCAACTGTTTCTGAACCCGTCAAGGTCCGATCGGAGTTCTACCGTCCGGAGCTCGATCTGCTCCGGTTTATCGCGTTCTTCAGCGTTTTTCTATGCCATGGCATCGGCTTCGCGCAGAAGATTCCGCTCTTGGTCCGTCTAGGCCTGCAATCGGGAATGTGCCTGTTCTTCACTCTCAGTTCATACCTGATTACCGAACTGCTGCTACGGGAACGCCAAAAAACCGGCCGGGTGCACGTCAAGGCTTTTTTTATCCGTCGCATTCTGCGCATTTGGCCTCTCTATTTCGGTTGCCTTTCGCTGGCCGTTCTTACGGGCATAGTTGTCCGCAGCATGTGGTTCCCGAGGCTCGCTCTGTTCATGTACCTCGTTTTGATCGGTAACTGGTACAACGTATTGATTGGCCCTATTCATTCGCCGTGGCAGCCTCTGTGGTCCATCAATCTGGAGGAGCAGTTCTATCTGCTCTGGCCCTTCCTGGCCCGAATCAAAGTCGCGTTCCTTTGGATGGTTTCGCTTGCGACTTTTCCTGTCGCCGCTGCTGCGCTCGTGTACTGGTGCGGCAAGGTACACGACGGCCCGTACGGCATGCCCATCTGGTTTAACAGCCTGGTTCAGTTCCAATACTTCGGTCTGGGCGCGATTCTTGCACTCGTGCTCAGGGGACGTTTGCCGAAACTGCGCCTCCCTTTGCGTGCCGCGCTGGCCATCTCGTCCGTTGCATTTTTTTGCGTTGCAGCAAGTGTGCTGATAGCCGGAGATGCACGCACACCTGGTTCACTGATCGGCGGCTATCTTCTTATTGACTGTGCTTGCCTTGCGCTATTTCTTTCTTTACTGGGACTTGAGCGCCGGTTCGTGCCAACCTGGGGCGTGAACCTCGGCAAGATTTCTTATGGCTTATACGTGTTTCACAATCCCTGCCTCACCTTTGTATGGTTGGCTCTCTCACGGAATGCTTTTATCCGCACCCACCATACCGTTCACGGCTGCCTGGACCTCTTGTTTGCGTTTGTCGTTACTTACTCGCTCGCAAAGCTTTCTAATCAATACTTTGAAGCACCTTTTCTTCGCCTGAAGAAACGATTTGAATTAGTGAAATCCCGCCCCGTCGATTGACCGAACGGTCGCGCATACAGCCAGCGCACGAAAAGGGTATATACCTCCCAGGAATAGTAAGTCCTAGGACCGTGATGATACAGAAAAGCTCGCCGTCGACTACCGATTTATGTTTTCATGGAGCAGAAAAGTTGACGGCCTCCCCCCATGGTATATGTCTGCACGTTGTGCGAAGAGCAAGGCGAAATCTGTTCAGAATGCGCTAATCCGGCTAGTTACTGCACGTGCAGAAGGCCTCGGTTAATCGATTGTCCGAATTGTGTTCGAACACGGCCCGTACCGGTCGGGACGATCTTATCAATCCTCGTTCTCCTGCTGCTATCCGCGATATGTCTGTCTTTTCTGACGGGCTAACATAGACTGCGACAGACGGGTCTATCTAACGCGCGCTGGTGTATTCTGAAGGGCTTGAAAAAGCTCATAGCCGTTCTCTTCTGTTCGCGATTCCTTCTCGGTCAAACTGCGCCGGACAAAGGAGAGCAGCATGAGTTTCTCATTCGCGATTTTCAGACCGAAAACGGTGCGCGTATCCCGCAAGTTCGCATTGTGTATGGAACGTATGGCCACCTGAATGCCGCAGCCAACAATGC
>JAFAUR010000091.1 GCA_019243205.1 Acidobacteriaceae bacterium
TTTGGTTTTATGAACGAGACTGAGCGAGCCCAACAGCTCCAGTGGGCTTCGAGTTGCCCGTACGGTGCTGTCGGCCACATGGGGATAGCGGGACGTGGTCTTCAGATTTGCGTGACCCAGCAGAGCCTTGATGACCAGCAGGTTGACTCCTTCTTCCAGCAGGTGAGTGGCGAAAGCGTGCCTTAAGGCGTTCTCGTACTGCTCATGATTTGTACTCCGCAAGGATTTGCTATCGCTATCACCCGCGGTACGGAGCAACAGTCCAGCTGGTTCGATACCTGCGGCGCGGTAGCGCCCCGATCGTAGTCGTCCGACTGCTTGATAATTCGCAGCTGGCCATACCCGAGTGGATGTTGAAGCCCGAAGCGTGCGAGCAGCTGAAGGTTGAAGCCAAGCCGCGGGTTTCGCTGAGCGCTCTTCGCGATGTATGCAAGTTGATCGGCGCGCAGTTCTCACCAGTGGCCGGCAACTCATGCGGTTGTGCAGAATCCGCAGGAGGAGGTGTGGATGCACAACAAGGAGAATCCAGTCACACGGCAGCGCAAGCTTCACTTCGAAGACGACGAGCTTTGGGCCAAGCTGCCCGAGTCGGTGCAGGAGCGCTGCCGCGGTCTCTGGAAGGAACTACTGGCGAGCGTTCTGAAGAAGGATGAAGGGAGGCAGCATGAGCGAGAAGATTAGGGGTGAGCATCTGCAGCGTGGGGCCTACGTATATGTCCGCCAATCGACGCCGTATCAGGTTCGCAATCACCTGGAGGGTAAAGAACAGCAGTACGCATTGGCGGAGCGGGCCAAGCAACTTGGTTTTTCGAAGGTGATTGTCATCGACGAGGACCTCGGCCGATCCGGCAGTGGTGCCCAAGAGAGGCCAGGTTTCGGTTGTCTGTTGGCTTCCGTGTGTCAGGGCCTGGCAGGGGCGGTCTTCGCGTTGGAAGCATCACGGCTGGCCCGCAACAATCGAGATTGGCATCACCTGGTTGACCTTTGTGCGCTGGCAGAAACGTTACTGATCGACACTGATGGGATCTATGATCCGCGCTCGCTGAATGATCGTTTGCTGCTTGGCCTGAAAGGTTCGATGGCGGAGTTCGAACTCGGACTGTTACGACAGCGCGCTCGTGCGGCTTTCGAACAAAAAGTGAGACGCGGTTTTACGTTGTGGGAAGTCCCGGTTGGTTTTATTCGCACCGAAGAAGGTCGCCTCGAGAAGATGCCAGACCGTCAGGTTCAGCAGGCGATCGCCACCATCTTCCAGAAGTTTCATCAACTCGGAAGTGCACGGCAAGCGACGATCTGGTTTCGCGAAGAGCAGATCCCGTTGCCACACGTGAAAGGTGGCACTGCAGGCAAGGAAGTCTTCTGGGCGCTCCCGAGCAGTGGAAGAATCCTTCAGATTCTGAGGAATCCGTGTTACGGCGGTGCATTTGCGTACGGCAAGACGGCGCCGCGAACCGTCATCGAAGACGGACGAGCGCGACATCAATCGCGATATCGCAAGCCGCAAAATGAGTGGAAGGTCTTGCTTGTGGACCATCATTCGGGGTACATCAGTTGGGAGGAGTATCTGGAGAACCAACGACGGCTGGAAGCGAATGTGGCATGGAGCGACGGAGAAGGCAGCAGCGCCCCTAAGGCCGGCACTGCTTTGCTCTCAGGCTTGCTGCGCTGCGGTCGTTGTGGGCGGAAGCTGCAAGTGGTCTATAGCGGAAACGGCGGCCGGGTGCCCCGCTATGGCTGCCGCGGAGATCGAGGCTACCGCGGTTCCGGCTCTTGCTTGACCATCGGCAGTTTGCGTGTGGATCGAGTCGTGGTGCATAGTGTTTTGGCGGCGATTCAGCCCGCCGGAATCGAGGCTGCTGTCAAGGTGAGTGAATGTGCTCAAGTCGAGGATGAGGAGAAGCACAAAGCGCTCGAACTAGCCTTGGAGCGAGCTCGGTATGAGGCCAACCGAGCCCGCCGACAGTTCGATGCGGTCGAACCCGAAAATCGTCTCGTGGCTGCCGAACTGGAAGCTCGCTGGAATAAAGCACTGGAACAAGTATCGGTACTTGAGGCGCGGATTGCGGCCACGGGGGAACAATCTGCACCCATCAGTGATGAGAGGAAGACGGAGTTGATGTCGCTGGGTGAGGATGTGCGAATGTTATGGGATCACCCAGATGCGCCTGTGCAGTTGAAGAAGCGGATCTTGCGTACGGTTCTTAACGAGATCATTGTTCAAAGTGAACGGGAGTCGCCTACACATCGACTGATCCTGCATTGGGCTGGAGGCGTTCACACCGAGTTATATGTGGAGCGCAATCCCTCAGGTCAACATCGACGTCGAGCCGAGCGAACGGTTATTGACTTAGTAAGTGAATTAGCCAAGGTCTGCCCGGATAAAGCGATCGCTGCGATACTGAATCGCCTCGGATACAAGACCGGACAAGAGAAGAGCTGGAACGCTTCTCGCGTCGCCGGCTTGCGTGGATACCACAACATCGAGCCATTTCAAAAACAGGATGGCTGGGTAACGCAGGAGCAAGCGGCGGAACTCCTCTCCGTGAGTAATACGGTTATCAAACGTCTCATACGCGAACAGGTCCTTCCGGCAACACAAGTCGTACACTGTGCGCCATGGGTCATCGATCGACAGGACCTCGAGCTGCCAGCCGTGCAGGCACAGGTGCAAGCCGTCCATTGCGGCCGTAGACTGCCGCCGATTGTGCTTGATCAAGGCCAATTGCCTTTAGAATGAACGAACTCTGAAAGGTGGTGTAGTATGCCGAAGCGTGCCGGAGAGTATGTGGTGTGACGTGCTTCTGGATTCCGGCCTTGCGTGCGGCGTGTTGCACGGCTTCCCAGATCACCTTCGGTGTGATCGGCTTGTCCGCCCGCCAGCCGTTCCTGGTGCCAGGGAACAGATAGGTCTTGGGACGCATCCAACGCCAGTACTCACGCAAGGTCGTGAGTAGCTTTGGATTGAGCGGGACTTCACGGTCCACACCGCCTTTGCCACGCTCGACACGAATGACCATCCGGCCGCTATCGATGTTGTTCACCTTCAGCTTGCACAACTCGCTTCGTCGCAGTCCCGCCGAATACATCGTCAACAGCATGGCGTAATGAAATAGGTTGCGCGCTGAATCGATCAGTTTGGAAACTTCTTCCGGGGTCAGAATCGTCGGAAGCCGGAGTCTCTGCCGATTCGGATACGGAAGGTCCTGCTTCATCGCCGGGCGTTTGAGTGTCTTTACGTAGAAAAACCGCAGCGCCGCGATGTGGCTTACGACTGTGTCTACACAAAGCTTTCTTTCTTCCAGCAAGTACACCTGGTAGCGGCGGATATCATCCGGCCCGCGTTGGTCCAATCGCGCCGGCGAGTAGCGCCTGAAATCTTCGACCACTTGCAAATAGGTACGCATGGTCGATTCGGCAAAGTTGCGGCGCACGAGTTCTTCGCGCATCCGCTGAATGAGTTTCGTCACAGAGACTCCTTTCTCTGTGACCGAAACTAGCTCAGTAGCACCCCCGCCTCTTGCTCCAAATGCGATCACGCCTCGGCGTCCGCCGCGCCAGCGGCTTCGTTCTAGTCCGGAAGGGTTTACGAATCACAGCTCCGCGGATTTAGCCACTTTGCCTTGTAACGCGCTACCATTCCTTGTCCAACGTGCAATCTCAATGAGCGCGATGCCGACGATAGAGCCAAGTGGATTCGCACGTCACGTCGTTTCCGATCAATGCTGGTTTGCTTTCTCTGGAAACTTTA
>JAFAUR010000801.1 GCA_019243205.1 Acidobacteriaceae bacterium
GACGGTGTACTTCAGACGTTAGCCGTTTCGCCAGCCCTTGGCCGCTGGCTTTCGCCGGGCGATCAATTGCCTCAGGGCGCCAAGACCGCAATGCTCAGTTATGGGTATTGGCAGCGTCGTTTCGGGGGTGATCCCGCGGTGATCGGCGGCCGCATCAAGGTGGATGCGAAGCCGCGGGACATTGTAGGCGTAATGCCCCGCGGCTTCCGCTTGGTAGATTCCGATTTCGACCTGATCCTGCCCGTCGCGTTCGATCGCGCAGCTCTCGGGCTCGCTGGTTTTGGCTATGCAGGAATAGCCCGGTTGAAGCCGGGAGTGACGATTCCGCGGGCGGACGGCGACCTCGCGGGTATGCTGCCCGTCTGGATGGACTCCTGGTCAAACGGACCGGGAACGAACCCGCATTATTATGATCTCTGGAGGATCACGCCGGCAATCGTTTCCCTCAAGCAAAGCGTCATCGGCAACATCGGTGACGTGCTGTGGGTTGTTATGGGAACCATCGGGCTCGTCCTGCTGATCGCTTGCGCCAATGTGAGCAATCTGCTCCTGGTGAGAGCCGAAGCGCGGCAGCAGGAACTCGCGGTCCGTGCTGCATTGGGCGCGAGTCGGGCGCGCATCCTGCGTGAGTTGCTGGTGGAAAGCGGGCTGCTGGGCATTGCGGGCGCCGTGCTCGCCGTCTTCCTCGCGTACGCGGCACTTCATCTTCTTGTGCGAATCGGGCCGGCCAATTTGCCCCGCTTAAGCGAAATCTCGCTGGATGCGAAAGCAGTGCTGTTCACTTTCGTCCTGGCGCTGGTTTCCAGCTTGCTGTGCGGCTCTATCTCCGCGCTCAAGTACGCTGGCCCTCAAGTCTCGGCAGGTTTGCGAAGCGCCGGACGAACATCCAGCCATAGCCGCGAACGTCATCGGGCTCGGAACATTCTTGTCATTGGACAAGTCACGATGGCGGTGCTCTTGCTCATCACTGCGGGTTTGATGATTCGTACTTTTCAGCGATTGCGCGACGTAGCTCCCGGATTTACTGACGGCCGGCATCTACAGACCATACGCACGTCCATCCCCGATTCGCTGATTCGCGAGCCGGAGCGCGTCACGAGAACGCAGCAGGAGATTGCCGAAAAGCTCGCAGCCATTCCAGGCGTCAGCTCTGTCGCGTTCACAGACCAGATGCCGATGGAGGATTTTGGTTCCGATTGGGATGAGATTCAGGCGGACAGTCCGGCCTTAACCGGAAAAGTATTGCCCTTGCGGCTATTCAGATTTGTTTCACCTGAATATTTTCATACAGCCGGAACGCGAATTCTCGCAGGACGTGAGTTTTCCTGGCAGGACATATATGGTCAAAGGCCCGTTGTCCTGATATCGGAGAACCTGGCCCGCGAACTTTGGGGCACGCCGTCCGCAGCCCTAGGCAAACATGTGCGGGAGTTTAAAGGAATGCCTTGGCTCGAGGTGATCGGAATCGTGGAGAACACTCGCGAGAACGGTGTAGACAAGGAGGCACCCGCGATTGTCTACTGGCCACCTCTGATGAAGTATCTTTTCGGCAGGAAAGAGTTGGACGCGGTGCGAGCCGTTACCTTCGTTTTGAGGACTCGGCGAGCAGGCACTGAGGCATTCGTACGGGAGCTGCGAGAAGCCGTCTGGTCGGCAGCGCCGGGTGTTCCGGTCGCTTCCGTCCGCACCATGCGCGATGTCTACGATCGTTCGCTTTCGCGCACCTCGTTCACGTTGACGATGCTGGGCATCGCTGCAGGCATGGCGCTCATTCTGGGTGTGATCGGTATTTACGGCGTGATCTCCTATGCTGTCGCCCAGCGCAGCCGTGAAATCGGAATCCGGCTGGCGCTCGGTGCACAGCAGCGTGAACTCAAGCGGATGTTCGTGCGGTCGGGACTGATTCTTGCTTCCATTGGGGTGACAATCGGACTGCTTGCCGCGGTTGGAGTTACGCGAGTCATGAAGTCAATGCTGTTTGGGATAAGCCCGCTCGATCCAATAACTTATGTCTCGGTGCCGGCCGTCTTGGCAATGGTTACCTTGCTTGCCAGTTACGTGCCGGCGCGCCGCGCGGCCCTGGTGGACCCTGTGCAGGCACTCAAGGCGGAATGATGCGTATTCTGTTGAGAGTTGAGCACTCGCGTCCGAATCGCACACCGTTGTCGCGCTCACGCTTTCCTCGTTTTGCAGGCATCGCTGCTCGTCTCCTCGAACCTTCGTTGCCAAGACTCCGGTCTTCTGATCGACAATTTTGATGGAGCTGACGGGCTGCGCCATTGGAGTTTTTCGAACGGGGCCGAGTTCCCGGGCGCGAGCGGTCAGCTTCTGGCGGGACCCGGGCACAAAGGTCGCGGCGCGACGCTCGTTTATCGGTTCACCTGCCTTGACCGGACGCACTGCGGCCATTATGTAGCGGCCATCTGGAACGCGCCTCATCCGATTGACGTTCAGCCGGGTGCCGTCCTGTCGCTCTGGGTTACGATCTCTCCAGACGTTCGGCTGACTGTTCGGGTGCGAGATCAGACCGGCCAGACCGTCCAGTTTCATCCGAACATTCCGACCTTGGAGCATCAATCGCCCGGGGAATGGCAACCGGTGACTGTCCCCATTACAGGCAAGGCTGCAGAGAGTTGGGGCGGATTGAACACCGGGCAGCTGGAAGGTCGGATTGCCGAAATTGCGATCCTGGCGGACTCGCGATTAATGCAGCCCGTTGAAGGCCGGATGGCGTTTGATGACGTGACACTGATCGGAGCGGCGGATGCGATCTACACACTCGATGCGGTGTCGGGTCTGAAGGGCCGAGCGCGAGTCGGGGCGGATCTGGGAAGTCAACTGGGCATCAACATTCATTCGCTCCACGATCCGCGTGGGCTCGATGTGGCACAAGCTGCAGGGTTCCGTTTCGTACGGACCGATCTGCTCTGGGCGGAGGTGGAGAAGGATGGGCACTATGATTTTGCCGCCTTTGACCAGTTGATGCATTCGCTCGAGCGCAGAAGAATGGGCCTGCTCTGGGTGCTTGACTACGGGCATCCTATGCACGGCGGGGACTACCCGAAATCAGATGAGGATTTCGCGGCTTATGGACGCTATGCCGCTGCGGCCGTGGCGCACTTCCGGGGACCGAATGCGCGCTTCGAAATCTGGAACGAACCGAACCTGACCAGGTTCCTGAGAAGTCCCGAAGTTTACCCGAAGTTGCTTGGGACTGCTCTCGACGCGATCCGCCGCAGTGATCCGGAGACGCCCGTCAGCACCGGCGGAACATCAGGTTTTGATTTGCCCTTTCTGACTTCTCTGCTAGCCTCTGGTGCGGCGCACAAGGCTAGTGCGGTGGCTGTCCACCCATACCGCGATACAGGGCCCGAGACAGCGACAGCCGACGTCTTGCTGTTGCGCGATCTGATCCGGCGCACAAGTCGAACGGATCTGGCGATTTGGAATACCGAATGGGGCTATTCGTCAGCCGTAACGGCTGCGAATGGTGTACGGCAGGATGGCCATAGCGAGGCCGCCCGAAAGCGCCAGGCGGTGCTCACAATCCGAGAATGCCTTACGGTCTTGGCTCTTCGATTGCCGGTCGGGGTTGTATATGATCTGCGGGATGACGGCTCCAATCCGTTCGATCGAGAGCAGAATTTCGGGCTCCTGAATCAGGACAATAGTGAGAAGCCGGCGATGATCGCGCTGCGCGTGCTGCGGAGCACGACTTCAGGTCACACCTACTCAGGGCTGATTCGTGATGTGCCCTATGGCGTGCATGCGATGCGGTTCAATGGCGCTAACGACATCCTGTTCATCGTATGGACCGAACTCAGCACCTTGCGGACTCGCATACAAATAATCGGCAATGCCTTGCCATCTGTCAGCAATATGTTTGGCGAAACGATTCTTCCGGAGGCTGGAGAGTTTACTGTGGGCGAAGATGCGGGGCCAGTCTACGTGCGTTGGAAACGATGATGATGCTTTCGTCTGCTGTCATAAATTTATCCTTCTCGACATCTGGCAATCATCAACGTGATGTCATCGTGCTGTTCGATTGAGCCGAACTGGCACACGTCGGCCATGACGGCTTCGAGGATGTCGCGGGGGCGCAACCCGCCGTGCCGCTTCATGGATTGCAACAGGCCGTCTTCTCCAAATTCATCACCGGTTTCACTGAAACATTCCGTCACGCCATCGGTGTACAAAAGCAAAATGTCGCCTGCCTCAAGTTGAGACTCTTCCATCGAGCAATCCCATTTCTTGAACAATCCGAGGACCGTGCTCGTGGATGAAAGGCGCTCAACGGTTTGATTGTTCCGAAGGAGAAAACCAGGGAGATGGCCGCAGTTTACGTATCTTAGGCGACGCAGATTGCCGTCGTATTCGCCGAAGAAGAGAGTTGCGTACACGCTCGGAGCCGTGTTCTCGAGAAATAGCTGATTCACTGAACACAGTAATCTGGCGGGATCGTCGAGCGCAATGGCGCAGTGACTTCGCAAATGGGCCTGGAGATTGGCCATCAGAAGCGCGGCAGCGATTCCTTTTCCGGCTACGTCTCCAACCACAAGCCCGATCCGTTCCGGGCCTAAGGACAAAAAATCGTAGTAGTCGCCGCCGACGTGCCGGGCTTGTTTGCAGATCCCCGCATATTCGAGACTGCTACACGGTGGGAATCGATGTGGAAACAGATTAGACTGAACCTGTCTTGCGACATCCAGCTCGTAAGCGAGCCGGCGCTCTGCCTCCAGCTTTCGCGCATGCGCCCTTCTTTGAGTCTCAATCGCGGCCGTCACGGCATCGAAACTGACGAGCACGAACGAGTTGCGATCGATGTCTTCAAAGCGCGTAAATACTTCGCCCCAGAGTGGCGCTTGCGTCCTGCTGGAAGCTTGCGGCTCGGAATCAATCTCGTCGCTTTTGTAATTCACCCGCCGCAGGCGCGGCGCATGACGGAAACGAACGCCACGACGGCTCCACTCGCTGTACTTGCCGGGTACATCTTCGGTCAGGAAGACGACCCGCGTGGCGCGGCCAATCAACTCGCTTTGCTGTGATTCCGGCTTCGGTTGGATTAAAGTGAGTACCGCGGTTCCGTTCGGGGGAGAAACACCGATCCATCGTTCACCGGACTGAAGCCGTGCATCGAAAACCAGGTGAAAGCCCAGCTTCTCCAGATAAAATCGCAGGCTGCGCTCCTGGTCGCGCACGAATACGTGAATGGAATGGAGGCGAAGATCAGGATTGGTTTGCTCCGAACCGTTGTTGGAGTTCCCTGGATCCCCAACGAAACTGCTCATCGCGTGATTATAGATTGTCTTACATCAGATAGAAATGGCCGCTTACACAGCATTCCTCAACCACCGCAAACAGGTACTGATCCAGTTGATCCTGGCACTCCCGGTCATACTCCAAGAACCGCTGCTCAGCCAACCCGCACCGGTGCCTTCACCGCGGCACGTTTTCTTTCGCATCGAAGCGGGTTCGTCTCTGCCCCCGAATTCGAGTGGCCGCCTGTTGATCTTTCTGAAGCAAGGTCACGGCGATACCGAGGTGGGCATGGGCGAATTTCAGGGGGAACTGTCTTGGGGAGTGGCCGCGCGGGAGGTTCAGAATCTCTCACCTGGCGCATCGGTAGAAATCGATGCGGATGAGACTGTATTTCCCAAAGCGTTCTCTGGCATGCCGCCGGGAGACTATGAAGCGCAGGCGGTACTCGATACCGATCACACATACAACTACGGCGGCCGCAAGCCAAACGACTGGATCAGCAGTGTGATTCCGCTGCCGGGCTGGACCCCGGGTGCGGGGGTGGAACCATCTCTGGTGCTCGACCGCCATCCTCCTGCGAGTGAACGCCGGGCGGCGATGCTCAGCAAAGCTAACGCGAAAGCGCGGACCGGCGCGGCGCAAAAAGAAGAGTTTGTCAGCCCTTCCCTGAGCCAGTTCTGGGGACATCCGGTAACGATTCGAGCATGGGTAGTGCTTCCACCCGGATACAACGCGAGCGCCCGCTATCCAACGGTGTACTGGACGCATGGTTTTGGAGCCAATCTGGACTACTGCCTGACCGAAGGCATCGACGTCCGCGAGCGCATGGAGCGCGGCAAAATTCCGCCTTTGATTTGGGTAATGCTGGATGAGTCGATCCCCGAAGGCACACATGAGTTTGCCGATTCCGTAAACAACGGGCCTTGGGGAATCGCGCTCACGACGGAATTTTTGCCCTACCTGGAGCGCAAGTACCGGATGGATGCGCGGAGGGATGGCCGGTTTCTAAACGGGCATTCGAGCGGTGGGTGGGCGACGCTGCAACTCGAAATTAATTATCCGAAAATCTTTGGCGGCACTTGGTCGACATCACCCGATCCGAGCGATTTTCACGACTTCACTGGTCCTGATCTCTACTCTCCCGACGCAAACGTGTACCGCAAGCCGGATGGAACCCCGTGGCCCATCATGCGGCAGTCCGGCAAAGTCATCGCGACCATGGAGCAATTCGCAAAACTGGAGGCCGTGCTCGGACCGTACGGCGGTCAAATGTCCTCGTTCGATTGGGTGTTTTCACCGAAAGGACCGAGCGGTGCTCCGGAGCCGATGTTCGACCGCCCAAGCGGCGCGGTCAACAGCAAGGTTGTGGCGTACTGGCGCGATCATTACGACCTGGCGCACATCGTCGAGGCAAACTGGGCCAGCCGCGCAGCGGATTTGAAAGGCAGGATTCATCTGTTCGTCGGCACTGCGGATACGTTTTATCTCGACGGCTCTGCCCACAGGTTCGAGGCTGTGTTGAACCGCTTGGGCGCAGACCCACATTTCACTTACCTGCCGGACAAGACACATTTCGATCTGTATGCAGTTGGCGAGGACAAGCTGGGATTATTCGACCGGATTGCATCGGAGATGTACCGGGTCGCGCGCCCGCATAAGCATTGAACGGAGTGCCGGCTTAACCGGGTTGGACGATCTTCACTTGCGCGAGCGCTCTGTAGAGCAGCGCTTTGTCGATTTCGGGCCAATGGTTGCGTGCTCTGCCCGATGGCGAAAGATCGTCCGCAGTGAATCCGGTTGGTGACAGGTCTTCGCTGTAGATGATCATCAGTTCCTTTCGCTTCGCATCGTCAAGCAGATGTACCAGGCGCACGGACATCATTGAGCCAGGCAAGCTGTATCCTTTCGCCCGCACCAAGCCCCTCATGTGCTCAACATCTGAACCGGGTCTTGTGGGTGCGTTCGCGGGTCGAGCCCAGGTATCCACGTAGAAGCTCATGCCGCCCAGAGTGGCAGTGCGGAGCGAATCGTAGGTATGGTGGAGATCCGGTCTGGTTGGCAGATATTGCTCGAACTGGATCCAATACAGCCGGCGCACAATCTTATTAGTGCCGGTCTCTACGAAGGCGTGCAGTTCACAATCGGCGATGTCGTACAGCGGCCAGCGGTCTGCCCCGATGTAGTGAGCCGTTGCGGGAAGCTCGATGCGGATCTTCGGATCACGTTCGGAACTGATAACAGTCCCGGTAACGGTGCGCTCCGGTACCCGGATTTGAGCGATTAACGAGATTCCGGCCAGTGACGCTATCGCGATTCTCGCGGCGCTTCCATCCGCCTTTATACGTCTCAACGTGTTTGCGGAAAACCTAAATCGACTTTGCTCGTACTTGGATCCGGCCACCGGCTCGTTACCAGCTTCGCTCGCGTGTAAAACTGAATGCCTTCAGGGCCATACATATGAAGGTCGCCGAAGAGGGACGCTTTCCAGCCGCCAAAACTGTAGTAAGCGACAGGAACCGGAATCGGCACGTTGATTCCAACCATCCCTACTTCGATATCAAATTGAAAGGCCCGCGCTGCCCCTCCGTCTCGAGTGAAGATCGCCGTCCCGTTTCCCATGGGGTGATTGTTGATCAGTTCGACAGCCTCGTCATACGTCTCCGCGCGCACGACGCTCAGAACCGGCCCGAAAATTTCGTCATCGTAGCAGCGCATCCCCGGACGCACCCGATCCAGCAAACACGGACCCAGGAAGAAGCCTTCGCCTTGCGTGGAACCCTGGGAACGACCGTCTTCTACCAGTACCGCCCCTTCGGCTTCCGCGTTGGCGACGTAGGACGCGACACGATCTCGATGTTCGCCGGTGATCAGCGGCCCCATATCCACACCTTCTTGCATGCCGGGACCGATGCGAAGTTTCGCAATTCGTTCCCGGATCGCCGCCACCAGGGGATCGGCAATCGCACCCACCGCGACAACAACGGAAATCGCCATGCACCGTTCGCCTGCTGAACCGTAGGCCGCTGAAACGGCTGCATCGGCTGCCATGCCCAAGTCGGCATCAGGCAGAACGACCATGTGATTCTTCGCGCCGCCCAACGCCTGGACGCGTTTCCCATTGCGCGTTCCCGTTTCATAAACCCATCTCGCAACGGGAGTCGAGCCTACAAAGCTGATGGCTTTGACATCCGGATGTTCCAGCAAGCGATTCACCGCAGTACGGTCGCCCTGAACCACATTGAAAACGCCATCGGGCAGACCGGCCCGCTGCCACAACTCGGCCACAAACAGACTTACGGACGGATCTCTTTCGGACGGCTTCAAGACGAACGTATTGCCGCATGCAATGGCATTCGCAAACATCCACATCGGAACCATGGCCGGGAAATTGAAGGGCGTTATGCCGGCCACCACTCCCAGCGGTTGCCGGATCTGATACACGTCCACGCCTCGGCTCGCCTGCTCGGAGTACTCGCCCTTCAGAAGATTGGGGACGCCGCAGGCGAATTCCACATTTTCGAGCCCGCGAGCCACTTCGCCGGACGCATCTGCGAAAATCTTGCCGTGTTCGCTGGTCAGGAAGCGAGCTATCTCATTCCGGTTCGTATCGATCAACTCACGGAACCGGAACAGGATCTCGGAGCGCCTCGATAAAGGAGTCGCGCGCCATTCCGGAAACGCCGCCTTGGCGGCAGCCACGGC
>JAFAUR010000921.1 GCA_019243205.1 Acidobacteriaceae bacterium
CAGCGCCCTGCTCGCACAGAGGGCAATCGTCATCAAGCTGCTCAGCTCCGACTGGTCAAGGAATCTCTGGACGACGCTCTACTGGATCGTTCCCAAAGTCTATGACCTGGCCCAGGCCATGAAGCTCTATATCGTGTACGACTTTAACGTCGACTGGCTGACGCCCGTCTGGACTTCCGGAGTTTTTGGTTTGGTGATGCTGTCGACAGCTCTTTATGTGTTTCAGAAACGGGATTATTAGTGCGTAATTCTCTTGCTCTTTTCATGCTGTGCGCGTCGGTTGTCTCCACAGCCTGCTCCAGGTCGCAAACGACGGGGATCTCGGTTGATAATGCATTTCGTCCGTTGATCTCACCCGACATCCGGGTGCTTGCAGGCTTCGATCTTGACCGGCTAAAGGCAACTCCTCTTTACCAGCGCCATCAACAGGAGTTGAGCTTCCCTTTGTTGAATGCCTCCTCAGAACGCGTCGGGCTTGATCCACGCCGCGACATTTCGAAAGGCATCGTCACATGGAACGGTCGCTCTTCATTGCTTTTGGTGCGCGGTCCTTTTCGCTCAGATTCCGTTCAGAACAAGCTCGTCTCGCTGGGCGCGAAACGAACTACATACCGGTCCCATACGTTGATTGGTAACGATGGAGAGGCGCTGGTCTTCCTGAAAGGTGGAATTGCCGCTGCCGGCTCTACCTCGGCGTTGCACTCGGCTATCGATCTTGATAGTCAGGGTACAGGCGAAGTGCCTGAAGAACTCGCAGAGCGGCTTCGCTCGCTGCCGAAAGAGGACCAGATCTGGATTGTCAGCCGCGGCGGCCTGCCGTTTGCGGAAGTTCCGATGCGCTCGGATATCGCTTCGGCTCTTTCGAACATCGTTCAGTTTATTCGCGGCACGACGGTTGGCCTCGCCGCTGCGGGCGGAATGAGCTTGCAAGCCGAACTAACCTGTATCTCGGAAGACGGAGCCAAACGCGTGCGCGATGCGCTCAAAGGCGGCCTCGGATTGGCGCGGCTGTCAACAAAGGACAATGAACTGGACATGCTCCGCCTTTGGGACGCATTCCAGATCGAACAGGACGGCGCGCTCGTGCATGTCAAAGCGAATCTCTCGGATGATCTGGCAGACAAATTGCTCGCGCGAATCCCACGTCTTGGAACTCGTGCGGGTCAGGCAATCGAGAGGGCCCAGTAATTCGTCAGAGCGTAGAGCCGCCGCCCTCGCTGATATAGTTTCGATTCCAGGACGGGATTTCCACCTTCACGTCACCTTTCACAACCGCTTGACATCCAAGCCGTGATCGAAGTGTAAGGCCTGCGGCCATATCGAGCCGATCCAACTCGTCATCCTCGGCTTCCGACAGGTTTTTATCGCCTTCGACAACGATGACGTGACAGGTAGTACACGCGCAGCTTCCGCCGCAAGCATGTTCCAGGTGAATGTCGTTGTTCAGGGCGACATCGAGAAGGGAACCGCGCTTTCCGTGATCACTGTACGGCATCTTGCCCGACTCGAAATCGACTGTCTTGTTCTCAGGTAAGAAAGTAACTTTCGGCAAATTCTATTGTATCGGCTGAGTGGTTCTGTAAGGCCTTTCTGGCGCTAAAAACCGCATCTTCGCCATACTGAGGAGACGGAATGTTTCAGGAAGTCGAGACGAATTTGTGTGCGGCCGTCAAGCACCGCGTCAGGGAAGTGTACGCGGTTCAGATCGACGTCACGCTGGAGCAGCCGAAGCAGACGTCTTTTGGTGAGCTGGCCGTACCCGTTGCTTTTCAGCTCGCGCGGCAGTTGAAGAAAGCGCCGAAGGCGATTGCGGCCGATATTGTGAACGGTCTCGAAAAGATCGAAGGCGTTGCCGCGTACGAGATTGCCGGCGATGGATACATCAATGTGCGTCTTGATCGAGGTCAGTATGCACGCGCGCTGCTCGAAAAACGAGATGGGAGTGCGCCTACCACGGATCGCATTGGGAAAATTGTCGTTGAGCATACGAACATCAATCCGAATAAGGCGGCGCACATCGGGCATTTGAGAAACGCCATTCTCGGCGACACCTTTGTCCGGATGTTGCGCGAGCGAGGGCGGACAGTTGAAGTTCAGAACTATATCGACAACACCGGTGTGCAAGTCGCCGACGTAGTTGTCGGCTTTCACTATCTGGAAAAGAAAAGTCTGAAGGACGTTCAGGAGCTGATCAATCATCCCGACCAGCGATTTGACTACCTCTGTTGGGACCTTTACGCGCGCATTTCGGCCTACTATGCAGAGCATCCGGAAGCGCTACAGTGGCGTGCCGATACGCTTCACGCTATCGAGGCGGGTGAAGGCGAACTAGCCAAGCTGGGACACGCGATTGCTGACGCGATCGTTGAGGCGCATCTGCGAACCATGTTCCGTCTCGGAATTGAATACGACTTGCTTCCCCGCGAGAGCGAGATCCTGCAACTCAAGTTCTGGTCGACCGCCTTCGAACTTCTCAAACAACGCAAGGCCATCTATTTCGAAGAATCGGGCAAGAACAAAGGATGTTGGGTCATGCCGTCCGCGGCTTTCCGGGAAACGGCCGAAGAGAACGAACATGAGACCAAAGTGATCGTTCGTTCGAACGGTACGGTCACATACGTCGGCAAGGATATCGCTTACCAGTTGTGGAAGTTTGGGCTGCTCGATAAAGACTTCCATTATCAGCCGTGGTCGGAATATCCGGATGGACACGAAGTCTGGGTGACAACGGATCAGCCTCAGGTGGTCAAAGCTCCGGCGTTCGGTCGTGCCGGGAAAGTATTCAACGTCATCGATTCCCGCCAATCGTATCTGCAGGATGTTGTTATCGCCGGACTGCGGGCTCTCGGGTTCAATCAACAGGCGGACGCCTCGACGCACTTCTCGTATGAAATGGTTGCGCTGTCACCTCGTACCTGCCTGGAAATGGGCATCGCACTCTCTGAAGAAGACAAGCGCAAATCGTACGTGGAGGTTTCAGGACGGAAGGGCCTTGGGGTGAAGGCAGACGACCTCATGGATAAGCTGATCGAAACCGCACTGGCAGAAGTGACGGACCGCCATCCCGAAGCCGACGAAACGGAACGCAGAAAGGTCGCGGAACAAATCGCCATCGGCGCGCTGCGCTACTTCCTGCTGAAGTACACGCGCAACTCAGTCATCGCTTTCGATTTTCACGAAGCGCTCAGCTTTGAGGGAGAGACCGGTCCGTACCTCCAGTATTCGGCTGTGCGCGCGGCCAATATTCTGCGGAAGTTCATCGATCGGGGCGGCGCAATCCCCGACTTCCGGCAGATCCTCTCGACCGAATCGATGCAGCGGCACTTTGCCGACGAAGGGCTATGGCAGGTTCTGCTTCTGGCTTCGAAATCGGCGAGCGTGGTTGAGCGTGCGATCAGCTCGGGCGAGCCGGCGCACGTGGCCAAATACGCTTTTCAACTGGCGCAGACGTTCAACAATTTTTATCACGACTATCCCGTGATCTCGG
>JAFAUR010001007.1 GCA_019243205.1 Acidobacteriaceae bacterium
TGGCGCTGTGGTCGAGCCATAACAAAGCTGGCGACGGAACGACCAAGGTCGATGCAGAATACCTGGAAATCATCGCCACTCGAAGCGCAAGCAGTAATTGGCCCAAACATCCAGGGCTGCGCAAAGTTGAATCTACAAGCCGGCGCGCCGCGCTGCTTGCGGATCGGATCGAGCAAGGTGCGGCTGCCCTGGCCGGATTCGCCGCCGGGCTGTCAGCCACTGCTTGGCGCAAGCCGGTCTCGGCGAGCGATAAACGTTCGATCGGCACGATCGTGCATCATGTCGCGTCCGTTTATGCTATTGAAGTTCAACTTGCGCGCATAATCGCGGATGGTAAGCCAGTTGAAGATGTCACATGGGATGCGGTTGCCGAGTTGAACGCCAAACATGCCGCGGAGCATGCGCAAGTGAGGAAGTCCGACGCACTCGATCTCCTCTGGCGTAACAGCCGTGAGGCCGCTGCTGCCGTCCGTGCATTCACAGACGAGCAACTCGATCGCGCAGCACCGTTCTCACTGAGCTTCGGCGCGCATGTTACCGCGCAATTCGTCATCGAAGACCATGCGGTTCGGCATAGCTGGCATCACCTCGCCCGGATCAGAACAGCCGTTCGCGAGTTGCGTCCTTCTGGTGCGTGTCCCGAGTGATCAGGACGCTTACAGAGGGCGTAAACTGTGGCCATGCGCCTGGCGGACAGACTGGAACGACGGGCGGTTGACGCACTAGCCGGGCGCTCCGTAGAGCTCGAGCGCTTGCAGGTTTTTGCCTTCGGGGATGAACCGCTCGTGATGCATATTCAGGGCATCCCGGGGATAGGAAAATCTCATCTGCTGGATGCGCTGGCAGCAAGTATCGGCGGACGGGGCGTTTGCGTTATCCGGATAGACGCCCGCTGGTGCGAGCCTTCCCCTGCCGCGTTGTGTCGGGCCATCTGCAGGGGAATCGGGGCCCCGGAGTCGGAAGATGCCGGGCACGTGGCAACGAACCTGTCTGACGCAGCCAGGCGAACTCTCCTGGTGCTCGATAGTTACGAATCGTTCCGTCTGCTTGACTCTTGGTTGAGGCAGACCTTTCTGCCCTCGCTCGGAGATAGTGTGCGCACAATCCTGTCCAGTCGCGAGCCACCCCGGCCCGCGTGGCGTATCGCCCCCGCGTGGAGAGGCCTGCTTGATCTGATGATCTTGGAAACGTTTCCTCCGGAAGTCGCTCTCGAGTATCTGACCTCGCAGGGTGTCCCGGAGGGCAGTGCGCGGGAGTTGAATGGCATTGCGCGCGGCCATCCGTTGGCGCTTTCGCTGGGACTAGCATTCTACTTTGCAGGCGGGCAGGTGCGTAGGAGCGCGGGTACTCGTCATCAGGTACTGGAGCATATGGCGGCGCTCTTTCTGGAAGATGCCGATTCGCAGACCGTACAGGCTGTCCAGGCCGCCTGCCTCGTTCGAACAGTCACTGCGCCGCTATTGGCGGCGATGCTGCCGAATATGCCGGTGGACGAGACACTGGACCGATTGCGAGGGCTGCCATTTGTTACCGTAGGTCCTCACGGATTGTTGGTGCATGAAGCCGTTCGCGGGGCGGTGACGGCTGCTCTCAAGTCCCGCGATCCGGCGCGATACCAGGCATATCGACGTGCCGCTGCGCAAATCGTACGTGACCAATATAGGCAGGCGCCTCGAGCCGATCATTGGCGCTGCACGGCCGACTTGATCTATCTGCTTGAGAACCAGGACCTGCGCGAAGGCTTTTTTCCGACCATCGAAAACTCGCTTTCCGTCGAACCATCCCGCGGTGACGACTGGAAATCGATTTCAGCCATTATTCGCAAGTTCGATGGACCAGAATCGCGTCAAGCGCTGGACCAATGGTGGCACTACCATCCGGATTCGTTTTTTGTCGTGCGCGATGAAAACCGCGGAGTGCAAGGTTTCTACCAGGCAATTGTAGCTTCGAAGGTTCACAAAAATGTCATTGGGGGAGATCCGCTTGCGGCAAGCTGGGCCAGGGACCTGCCGAGTTCAGAAGACAGAGCCGCCACTCTGTGGCTGCGGCGTTCCTTAGATCGCGACACCGGAGAGGGGCCGTCATCTGGCCAGGCGGCTTGCTGGCTCGACATTAAACGTACTTACTTGGAGTTGCGTCCGCGGCTGCGCTGGGTCTACACCTGCTACTGTGATGCCGACTTATATCAGCGCTCCTTCGAACAATTGGGATTTCGGCTTGCGGACGAACGCCGCCCCATCCTCGACGGGATCATGCCACACACGTTTCGGCTCGATATGGGCGCGGATTCCGTAGATGGCTGGCTTGCCAACCTGCTCGCCCGGGAAACAGGCGCTCCAACGGGAGATGACGCGTCTAACTCGCCATTGCTGGATCAGCACGCGCGTGAGTTACTCGTGAACGGAACCCGAGTTGGCCTGACCCCGCTCGAGTTCGGAGTCCTCGCATATCTTGTCGCTAGACCTAACAGGGCTGTAGCTCGCTACGAATTAGTGGAAGCGGTCTGGGGATACGGAAAGGAAGCATCGACCAGCAACGTGGTTGAGACAGTAGTGCGCTCCCTGCGACAGAAGCTGGGAGCGCACAGAAACGTGCTGGAGACGGTGCGGGGAGTTGGCTACCGATATCGATCAACAGTCTAAACGTGCCCTCTCCCACTCGCTTGACCTCGCGGTTCAGGGACGAGCCTCAACAATTAGGTTGAACGGAGTTTCCATGGCGACCCTAGCGCTCCGGAACCCCGCCTCCTTGACAATTGCAAGCAACTGGGTAGCGCCGGCCTGCGCTCCCAATGAATGGCGTCCACCTTGCGAGAGTGCGTTCTGAACACAAAGACCAGCAGATGCCGAGTAGTACATCCTGGCTACAGGGCCGACATTTTCCGAAGAATGGTCCTTTGCGAATGGTTCCACCAGCATCAGTGCGCCCTCGGGAGCTATAGCCTGCCGCGAAGCCCAGAGCGCTTCCAGCGGATCACCCATGTCGTGGACTGCATCCATGAAGCAGATCAGGTCGAATTTGTCGTTAGAGTTCGCAAGCACGGGTGGGGTTCCCACCTCGAACCGAATCTGACGGGCCACTCCAGCCTGCTTCGCTCGTTCCCGCGCTACCACAATCGAGGCTTCGTGGTAATCAATTCCCACGAACTTTGATTTCGGAAATGCCTGCGCCATGAGGATGACCGAGGCGCCGTGCCCGCAGCCGAGGTCAGCGACATGCCCGCCGGTGCTTAAGCGCTCCTGGACGCCGTTGAGAGAGGGAATCCAGGTTTGTGTCAGGTGCGCGCGGTATCCGTTGCGAAAAAACGCCTCCGTTGCGGTGAACAGGCGACAGTCGTGTTCGTGCCAGCCCATTCCGTTGCCGGAGCGGAAAGCGGCGAGAATCTGATCTTCATCGCGCCACAATGAAGCAGCTACGTCGAAGGCCGGCGTAAGGAATGCAGAACTATCCGGATTGGCTAACACCGGGACGTGTTCAGGTGGCAGTAAGTACTGATTGGTGTTCGCTTCAAACTGCACATATCCCCCCGCGACCTGCCCGTTAAGCCACTCTCGCACAGAGCGCTCGTTAGTGGTGGTGCGGCGTGCCAGTTCATGCGACGTTGTGGGCCCACTCTCTGCCATGGCCCGGTAAAGGCCGAGCTTGTGGCCAATGTTCGTCATGACACCAGCCATGGCGGCAGCGAGATCGGTTACCACCTGACCGGCGAACTGCTCGATTCTCTGCTGCATGTCTTCCCTGATTGGTTTTGTACCGGGACTCTGCATCACTGAACTCCTGCTAACAGCGCGTCTAGTTGTGATTGTTCCGCGCAGACACCCCACAGAGGCGCCCTTGTGAGAGCCGAAAGAGAACTCTCTACATCCCATAGCTGCGAGTGGGACGAGACTACAGCAGGATTGCTGCAGACCGCCTGGATTATCGGGTGCTTGAGGTAGCTCTCTGCAGCTTCCCGGTGGGAAAATAGATACACACCTCCTATCTCAAACTCCTCCTCGCGCACGAGCCATATCTTCCAGAGCAGACCTTCTACTGAGGCAATGATGGTAGCGGCGTGTCGGCTCTGGCCAAGCAAAACACGTGGCGGCACGCGCAACTTGAACCGCAGGTGCAAGGCGGTATGAGTGTAAGGACTGTTTTCTGACATTTCGTTTCTCCATATTTCTGTCTGCGTCTGTGGCAGACACTTGCGAGTTTAGGGGTCTTGAGGCGGTGCAAGATGAGAGCACGATGAGAACATGATGAGAATTTGGAGCGGGTGGCTGCAGCATATCGTGATATAGATCGCCGGCTCCATTCAGGGCAGCCGATGAAGGAAAGCGACTCCGTCGGCGATGTACGAGGCCAGTTTTGTATCCGGCACGATAGAACATCGGCCATTCCGGACAGAATTGGGTGACGTAAGAACGCGCCTAGTCCGGAAGGAACGGGTAATCCGTCCCTTGGAATCATGGTTCGATTCCGATCTTGTCGTTCACGGCGACTCTGAGCTTCTGCTTACAGCCCAGGTAATGCTCAGTTGTCTGAATGGACACATGCCCGAGCAGGAACTGGATCTGGTCGAGCTCACCCCCGGCCAGATGACAGAGACGGGCACATGTGCGCCGCAGGTCGTGGGGTGCCAGCTTATCAATTCCGGCAGCTTCAGCCGCTTTCTTGACGATCTCCCAGAGCACTTTCGGCGTCATGCCTTGGCCCCAGATCTGTCCTGACTTGTTGATCGCTCTAAAGAGACAGCCGTCTTTGATCCCACTTGCTTCAGTCCAGCGATCAACAGCCTCCTTCACCCAAAATGGAGTCGGAACCGTCCGAATGTGCCCGGCCTTGCCGAGTAGGTCGGCAATCAACCAATGCTCCTCCCGGAGTTGAATGGAATCGACCGTAAGCGCAAGGACTTCGCCGCGCCTCAAGCCGCAACCAATCAGAAGTGCAAGGATGGCGTGGTTCCGCTTGCACCGCAGACTGTCGCCCTGAGACTTCAACAGGAGCGACCGGCCCTGCTCAGCAGTGAGCCAGTTTCCCAGGCGCACGCCGATCCGGCGCACACCTTTTACGCGGCGAATGCCAGCGGCAAGTTCCGGACTGAGTAATCCGGAATCTGCCGCCTCGTACGCGACGCGCCTGACCGCAGCCAACCGTAAGTTGATCGTTGTTGGAGCCAGGTGTCGCTGTTCCAAGTGGATTCGGTATCGAAGAACCACCGTGCGATTGAAGGCCAAGCGCGGTTCCGAGCAGTACCAGTCGACAAATTCGTTTATCGCGTGATCGTACGTTCGCTGGCCGCTCTTCGAAGTTAGGGTGTTCAATACGGCATACTTCGTCTGTTCGAGATCGGGAAGGGCAAGAGAACGCTTCGGTGGTTTCCTTTTTCTCCGGAGTTTGGGCATTCTGAGCGGCCTCCTGCGCCGCCTTCAGCCAGAATGCCCGCAAGCTCCATACTTGGCCGTTAGGCGCGATCTATCAGAGGCCATGCGCTTTCCGCACTCTTCTGCCCGAATTTCGCAAGGATGGCGGCAAATCGTGGTAGATACCGGCATCCCAGTTATGACCTCCAGCCGCGACCAGGTCGCGAAACCTTTCCTTAATCAATCGCAGCGCAAAGCCTTCGCGGCATCCACCTTCGATCCCCGCAACGCTGGCAGATATCCGGCCGCTCCACCTACCGCGGTCAACAGCACCGCCGCACATCCAAAGGTAACCGCATCGTACGCTTTCAAGCCAAACAGCAGCGCATTCGCCCACTGCCCCGCGATCAGCGCGCACGCCGTCCCAATCACCAGCCCCAGCGCCAGCAGAAAAATCACTTCCTTCATTACCATCCCAAT
>JAFAUR010001031.1 GCA_019243205.1 Acidobacteriaceae bacterium
GATCGAGCTCCTGGTGGCAGCCATGTTCCAAGCGGTCGAACGCCGCCGCCAATTCCCGTATGGGGCGCAGCCCCCGATGCACCGTCCAGATCAGCAGGCCGACAATAACCGCAGCCAGCACGAGCAGGAGACCAGCGAGAAAACACAACTCATCCCAAATTTCAGCGATTTCGTTCAGCGGATTTGGAACGAGCGCAACCTCTCCCTCTGCACGATCGCTGACGACAACCGGAAATATTTCTGCGCGCATCGGGACGTGGAACAAACTGCTGAACCAAAACGGCACGGCATGCCGTTCTTCTTTAACGACCGGCACGCCAGGAACTTGCGCGAATGTCGCGGGCCGCAGAATCACGAAATCCACGTGGCGAATGGTCGGTAGCCCTTGCTGTAGCTGCGCCAGCGCGATGCCGGGATCCGCGGCGCCTTCCGCGCGGTCAAGGGCCGCATGGACCAGCACCCGCGCGAGACGCAGACCGGAGTCGGTTTCCGCCTGAACGCGGATCTGCGCGCGGTAAAAATAGAAAGCTATCGTCGCCACGAGCCCCACCAGCAGAATGGCCGAGGGCACGACCACGAGGCGGCTCCGCAGCGAGGACAGGAAATTCATCGAGCGCAATTCCGAACTTTCCGATCCATCGAGAAACTCGACCGCCAACACAGCCACACCGCCCTGAGCGACGCAAGCAGCCGGGCCGTTCCGTGAAGAATCTGCATCAAGGCGGCATAAATATCACTGAAAAGTATTCATAATATTCACGGGGTATTGCTCAGCATACTTGGAACGTCATCGTGGATAAGCGGCTGAATTGAGGGTCACATGGTACCACGTTCAATTGGCAATCTGTATCGGTTTTTGCCGAGAACCCGGATCATATATGTCCCTGGCCATCATCTAGTTGTGCCAGGATTGACAGAGCTGCGGAATATGTTGCGGTATCGCCGTTCCAGATTGTCTTGATACTAGGCATCGGCGACCTGAGCGGAGGTCAAATGGGTAGGCGGGTCTGGAAGCTGATGGTCACTGCGTTCGGTGCGCCGTGCCTGGCACTCGCGCAATCTGGCGTCAGCCCGGTTGCACTGCCGCCGGCAACCGGCAGTTTAGCCGCTCCAGGCATGGTCGCCGATTCAAACTCTGCTGCCGCGGTTCCGCAGACCCGGATACCGTTCCGCGCATCCACGGCGCTGGCCGCAACGAATCGGACCGCCGGGAAGCCAATTCGGCCACCGCGACCACAACCAGCGCTTCCGCCGAGCGTGGATGCTTTCAACCCTGTGCTGCCCAGCGCAGTCCTCAATCTTGCGCAGGCCGGCCCTCTGCCATCCGCGCCGGCACCGATGGCAGCTCCGGCTGCCGGCAACGTGACCGTGCTCCCGGAGGTGACCGTAATCGGGGCGGCGCCATTGCTCGGATCCGGGGTGGATCGGTACAAGGTTCCCGCAGAAAATCAGGTCCTTACGGGGCGCGACATCAGCCTCGAAGGACCGCCGAGCTACCTCAATGCATTGCAGGATCAGGCGGAGGGCGTTCACCTCGACAACGCTGCGGGAAATCCGTTTCAACCAGAAATATTCTATCACGGATTCCAAGCATCGCCGCTGCAGGGAACGCCGCAAGGACTGGCCGTCTATCTGAACGGAGCGCGGTTCAACAATCCGTTCGGCGACACGGTCAACTGGGATCTGATCCCCGATATCGCCATCGATCGCATGAACCTGGAAGGCGCGAACCCGGTATTCGGCCTGAACGCGCTGGGCGGCTCGCTTTCAATACAGATGAAGAACGGATTCAACTATCACGGCACCGAGTTGGACGTGTACGGTGGCTCGTTTGGGCAGATCGCCGGTGCGTTCCAGTACGGGAGGCAGAGCGGCAATACCTCGATCTACGTGGCGGCGACCGGCTTGCACGAGGGTGGCTGGCGTGACTTTCAGTCCAGCGGACTGCAGCAGTTCTACGGCGACATCGGTTGGCGCAGCGATCGCGCCGAAGTTCATCTCAACATCGACTTAGCGCAGACGGTGCTGAATGGCCCGGGAACAGTCCCGCTGGAACTCCTCGACGTTGATCGCCGCGCGCAGTTCACGGGCCCGAACTGGGTTAAGAACTACTATGGCCGCATCAACTTGAACGGTAGCTTCGATATCAGTGACACGACTTCGATCCAGGCGCTCGCCTACTACGACAACCTGCTCCAAAGAGTTGCGAACGGCAACGGCTCACCGCTGATCGCCTGCAACGACGGCAGTGGATTGCTCTGCGAATCTCCGGGGGTGGCGGCAACCGACCGCAACGGCAATCCGATTCCCGATTTTCTTGGTGGCGGCCTCTATGGGTCCCTTGCAGTCCAGACCACCAATAGCAACGGCTACGGCACGTCCCTGCAAATCAGCAACAAGGACACAGTTTGGGGTTTGCCGAACCATCTGGTTGCCGGATTCAGCTTCGACGGGGCCGACACCCTGTTCGACGCCACGACATTTCTCGGTGCGCTTGATCCAATCACGCGCAACTTTCTTGGCCCTGACATCCCGATCGATCTGGCGGATGGTTCGATCACCCCGGTACGCGCCGGAATAGTGGACGCCTACTACGGGCTCTACTTTACCGATACGCTGGACATCACGCCGGCGCTGTCCGCGAACGTCGCCGGACGCTTCAATGCGGCGCAGATCGACATCGAGGACCTGAACGGCACGTCGTTGACCGGAAACCATGTCTACAACCGCTTCAATCCCTCTGTTGGCCTCACCTATAAACTGTCGCCAAGCATCAGCCTGTACGGCAGCTACGCCGAATCGAACCGGGCACCGACGCCAGCGGAGCTGACCTGCTCCGATCCTTCGGCTCCGTGCAGCCTGGCCAATTTCTTCACCGGCGACCCCAACCTCAAGCAGGTGGTGGCCCGTTCGATCGAGTTCGGGTTGCGCGGGCAAGTGGTGCCCTACGCGGACGCGAAGCTGAACTGGAACCTGAGCGCCTTTCACACAAACCTGGACGATGACATCATTTTCGTTCAAAGCCCCATTCTCGGTACCGGATTCTTTCAAAACGTCGGCAGCACACGACGACAAGGAATCGACGCCGGGCTGCGCTTCACCACGAGGCGCTGGCTGGCGTGGATCGACTATTCCTATACCGATGCGACATTCCGAAATGCGTTCGTCGAATCAAGCCCGAATAATCCCGAGGCTGACACGAACGGCAACATCATGGTTCACGCGGGTGATCGGCTTCCAGGTATTCCTGCGCACCAGCTCAAGCTTGGAGTCCAGTATAAGGCGACCGATAAGTGGACGATCGGGGCCACGGCGACCGCCGCCTGCGGACAGTACCTGTTCGGTGACGAAGCGAACCTGACCCAGAAGCTGCCCGGCTATCTCCTGCTCAACCTGAACACGAGCTATCAGTTCACGAAGAACGTCCAACTGTTCGCGCTGATCCAGAATGCGCTGAACGCGAAGTACTACGCGTACGGGACATTCTCACCGACCATGTCCGTCCCGCTCGTCGAGGCGCCCAACGCCACCAACACCCGCAGCTACAACATCGGTCCTCCGGTCGCCGCCTATGCGGGGGTGAAGATCATGCTTTGACTGCCCGCTCGCAGATTCGCCCCCCACCAGGGTCACTCGTCACTTCCCCAGTTGCCTTCTACCCTGTACCTCCGCTTATCTCACGCATGCCACGCTATGCTCGCGACCTAGCGAGCCCGGCACTGGCCGTTGTCTCGATCACAATCCCGCGCGGTTGCAGGGAGGGACCAGGTGGATACCTTTCAGGCGGTCGTTCTGGTCTGCCTGGCCGCTACACCCGTCGATCAATGCAACGAGCAAACGGCGCTCGACGTTCTCTCGACCCAGGTAGAGAATGAGCTGCAATGCACCATGGGATGGCAGGACATCATTGCTCGCGCGCCGCTGAGCGAAGACGTGGGCAAGTCCGTCTACATTCGTACGATTTGTCGCCGCGAGCCTTGATTGCTGGCCGCGTATCGACATCCGGAACGAAAGCGCCATAATGGCTTGGGCTCTGGGCCGGTTAGCGTTCTCTGGGCCGCGAACCGCGGGCAATCACGTGGAAGTTGTGGGAGGAACGATGCGACACTCACTCCTTGCCGTACTGGCGATTGCTATCTTGGTTCCACTCTCGGTTTCTGCTCGGGCCGAAGGCGATGCCGCAGCCGGCAAGACGCAGTTCGACAACGTCTGTTCGCTCTGCCATTCGGCGGATAAGGGCGTGAACAAACTGGGGCCTAGCCTGTTCGGAGTCTACGGTCGCAAGTCGGCCAGTTTACCTGATTATAGCTATTCCGACGCCGTGAAGG
>JAFAUR010000207.1 GCA_019243205.1 Acidobacteriaceae bacterium
GTGTCGGATCCTGCAAATCTCGATCCTGCGCTAGCGGGCAAAAAAGTTTACTGCCTCATCTGGACGACAACTCCATGGACCATCCCCGCGAATCTTGCCATTTCATTCAACCCGAGATTCGAGTACGTTGCAGTCGATACGCCGCAAGGGATCACGATCGTCGCGGAAGGATTGCTCGACCAGGTTTCGGAAGCCCTCGGTTGGGATCGCACTGTGGTCGCGCGTTTCCCCGGGACGCGTCTGGAAGGCGCAATCTTCCAGCATCCGTTTCTTGACCGGCAGTCTGTAGGACTTCTCGGCGACCACGTGACCTTGGAACAAGGCACGGGTGCCGTTCACACCGCGCCTGGTCACGGCCAGGAGGACTTCGTCATCTGCCAGCGGTACGGAATTCCCGTTTACTGCCCCGTGGACGCATCCGGCAGAATCTTTCAGGCAGAAGGCGCCAGCGGACCCTTACCCAATGTGCTGCTCGGCAAAACTGTCTGGGAGATCAATCCCATCGTAATCAGGCTTCTCGAAGAGCACCACGCGCTTGCGGGCGAAACACGAATCGAACACAGTTATCCGCATTGCTGGCGCTGTCACAATCCGGTTATCTTCCGCGCGACCGAACAGTGGTTCATCGGCATGGACCGCAACGATCTTCGAACGCGCGCACTCGATGCGATCAAAGAAGTCAGGTGGCATCCGGAGTGGGGCGAAGAACGCATTTCGAACATGGTTGCCGGGCGACCTGACTGGTGCATCTCCCGGCAGCGCGTCTGGGGCGTGCCGATTACCGTGTTCTACTGCGAGACGTGCGGTGAGCCTTTCACCCAGAAAGAAGTGCTGGAGCGAGTAGTTGAGCAGTTCCGGCTGCACACTTCTGATGTGTGGTATTCGAAGAGCGCTTCCGAGTTGATGGGCGGAGAATACAAATGCTCGAAGTGCGGCGGCATGACATTTCGGAAGGAAACAGACATACTCGACGTGTGGTTCGATTCCGGTTCGAGCCATCTCGCGGTTCTCACGCAGCACAATCAGGTTAGCTGGCCGTCGGACTTATATATAGAGGGTGGCGATCAGTACCGAGGCTGGTTTCATAGTTCGCTCTTGATCGGTGTCGGATTGAAGGGCAGCGCACCGTATCGGGAATGCGCAACGCATGGCTGGACGCTCGATGCGGAGGGCCGCGCCATGTCCAAGTCCCGCGGAAGCCTGGGTCCGAAAGACATTCTCAAAAAATACGGCGCCGACATCTTGCGCCTCTGGGCCGCTTCTGTCGACTTTACCGAAGATGTCCGGCTTTCCGATACGATTCTGAGCCGCCTCGCGGAGGCATATCGCAAGCTGAGAAACACGTTCAAGTATCTGCTCGGGAACCTGCACGATTTTCATCCGGAGACCGATGCGGTTGCCGGCGCCGATCTGCTGCCCATCGACTCCTTCACGCTCCTGCGGGCGGAACAACTCGTGGCGCGCTGCCGCGATTGGTACGGCGAGTATGCGTTTCATAAGGTCTACCGCGCCGTTTACGATTTCGCGATCACCGATTTGAGCAACGTCTACTTCGACGTTCTGAAGGACCGGCTGTACACAAGCGGGCTGCGTTCCGAGGCTCGCCGCAGCGGGCAAACCGCTCTTCACCGGCTGCTGTCGGCGCTCGTGCGACTGCTTGCGCCAGTTCTTTCATTCACCTGCGACGAGGTGTGGCGGTACATGGAAGCGGATGGCATGCCCGAGAGCGTGCATGTGACTTACTTCCCCGAACCGGAAGAATTGAGTGCCGGAATCACGGACGCGCAACGTGCCAGCGCCGAGAAATGGCAGGACTTGCTGCCGGTCCGCGATCAGGTGCTGAAGGCCCTGGATGTCGCGCGCGAGGACAAAGTAATCGGAGCCTCGCTCGAAGCCGCCGTTTCGCTTACCGCGAGCGGAAGCCAGTATGAGTTGCTGAACGAGTTTGTGGCGGAACTGCCGGCGCTGTTCATAGTGTCGCAAGTCGGCCTCAAACCGGGCGTCAAAGAGGAGCTGCAGGTCAGTGTGGAACGGGCTCGCGGCGACAAGTGCGAGCGCTGCTGGAAGTACACCGAAGACGTGGGTTGTAATCCGGAATTTCCGACTGTCTGTGCCGCGTGCGCCAAAATCCTGGGAGAATCTGCCGAGGAGTGAGCAGCCAAACGAAAGCTGCGCGTTCAATAGTGCCGGCGCTATTGGCGGCTGTGATTGTCGTCCTCGATCGCGTCTCGAAAGTCGCGATACAAAACTCGCTAGGACCGACCGAGAGCATACCCGTCGTACCCAGCTGGCTGCGTATTGTTCACACCGAGAATGCCGGCGCGGCGTTTGGATTCCTCGGTGACGGCAATGCCCTGCTGCGGAGCGTAGTCCTCATTGGGATTTCGAGCTTGGTGATGATATTTGTCGCTATCTCACTCTGGGGCCACCGCGGTGAGTTTCACGCGACCGCGAGCCGCATCGGGCTGGCACTGATTTTCGGAGGCGCCGCGGGAAATATGTACGATCGCGTCGTGCGCGGCACCGTCACCGATTTCATCGAGGTGTACCACGGATTGTGGTCGTTCCCGGCTTTCAACGTGGCGGATAGCGCAATCACCGTAGGCGGCGCACTGCTTGTGATCGAGCTTCTCTGGCCGCGTCATCGCATCAGCGTGTCGAATCAAACAGAAGTAGTGCAGAAGTAACACATGATCCCCAAGCTGATCAGTATCGGCAGTTTCTACATCCCGACCTACGGCGTACTGGTCGCACTGGGTTTCCTGGCCGGGCTTACCGTTACCACTCGCCTGGCGCGTCGAACAAATCTTCCGGTCGATAAAATCACGAATCTTGCCGTTTATTGCGCGATCGCCGGCATTGTCGGCGCAAAGCTATTCATGTTTCTGTTTGATCTTCCCGAATATCTCCGTGATCCTGGGCAGATCTTTACGACTGAAACGCTCCGGGCCGCGGGTGTTTTTCATGGGGGGTTTATCGTTGCTCTGCTGTTCGCAATCGTTTATCTCCGGAAGCAAGCGCTCCCTCCCCTACTGACCATGGACGCGTTTGCTCCCGGCGTCGCTATCGGTCAAGCCATCGGCAGACTCGGTTGCTTTGCTGCCGGCTGCTGCTGGGGCAAGGAGTGTGATCTGCCTTGGGGCGTCCGTTTTCGATCTGACTTTGCTGCGCCGGTCCCGTTGGACAAGACGCTTCATCCTGTTCAGCTATACGAGTCCGCCGCCGATCTGTTGATCTTCGCCTTCCTGTACCTGCAATTCGGCCGTAAGCACCGGCCGGGTACCATCATTGGTCTGTATCTGGTCCTGTACTCCACAGCACGCTTCATCATCGAGTTTTTCCGCGAACACGAACAGGCGCTTGTAGGCCCGTTCTCACTTACTCAGTGGATAGCTCTCGGATTTCTGGCACTCGGCATCGGCATACTTGCCCGAAACCGGAGTTCGACAATCCCGGCTCACGCCACGCCCGAGAACGCCCGTGCCTGAGTGCTTTCCAGCCTGAATTCCCGCATCCTGCGCGCTTCACAAAGCCACATCTGTGAAACTTACGTAAAAGGTTAACCCGCATAGGGTTCGACTCCGCGAAGACTAATAGATCTCGCCTACAGAGCCCCAAAAACAAGTGGTAGAGTAAAGGACCTAGCCGGAGCTTTCAGCGTGAGATCCTCTAT
>JAFAUR010000388.1 GCA_019243205.1 Acidobacteriaceae bacterium
TGCTCTTCCCACGACCAGGGAAACCACGGAATCACAGCGCGCGTGGCTCTCTTCATGCCGTCCGGTACCTCTATCTCGGGATGATCATACTGCCCTTTCAACCTTAAGATCTCGACCAGAATGTCAACATCATCATCCCTAAATGCTTGATCGGGATCGCCTGTTCTTCCCCAGGGATGGGCACCCATGCGAACAAGTGTCCTGAGGGCTGAATTGGGTTTTGCAATTGCAGGTCGGGGTTCAACACTCGGACTTAGCCGATGTTCATACCTCGCTCCCTGAGGTGGACCCCAAAATTCGGACAACTGGCTAAGGTACATCCTGCCCCCTAAAATGCCCGCTGGGAGCGGGCCGGGAGGCAGCAGATGTCGGCTAATCGACGCAAACACGATCCGGCTTTCAAGGCGAAGGTGGCGCTGAGTGCGCTGCGCGGGGACGCGACAGTTTCCGAGCTGGCGGCCCGCTTCGGAGTCCATCCCCATCAGATTTACGCCTGGAAGAAGACGCTGACCGAAGCGGCGCCCAAGATGTTCGCTGATCATCTCGGACACAGTGACGAGTTCAGCGAGCGCAAGGTGGCCGAACTGTACGAGCAAGTCGGGCGGCTGATGGTGGAACGCGATTTTTTATTGCGCAAGTCGCGACTGTAGAACGCGCGCGACGGCTGGCGATGGTGGAGCGGGAGGGTGCTCTTTCGCTCCGCCGCCAGTGTCAGCTTTTGGGGCTCAATCGTGGCGCCGTTTACTACGAGCCGGTGGAGATCGGTGCCTACGAACTGGAGCTGATGTCGCTGATCGACCGCCAATACCTGCGCACTCCGTTTTACGGCTCGCGACGAGTGACGGCCTGGCTTCAGAGCCAGGGCCATGCGGTTAATCGCAAGCGCGTGCAACGCCTGATGCAACGCATGGGATTGGAAGTCATCTATCAGCGGCCGCGTAGCAGCCGCCCAGCACCAGGCCATCGCATCTACCCGTACCTTTTGCGCGGACTCTCCATCGAACGCGTCCATCAGGTCTGGGCGGCCGACATCACTTATATTCCGATGGCACAAGGGTTTCTTTACCTGGTCGTGGTGATGGACTGGGTGAGCCGTTACGTGCTGGCGTGGCGCTTGTCCAATCTACTCAAGGCCAGTTTCTGCGTCGAAGCGTTGGAGGAAGCGCTGGGCAAGGGCCGACCCGAGATCTTCAACACCGACCAAGGCAGCCAGTTCACCGACGATGGCTTCACTTCGGTGCTGCGCACCCACGGCGTTTCGATCAGCATGGACGGCCGCGGCCGATTTGCCGACAACATCTTCGTGGAACGTTTGTGGCGCAGTCTGAAGTACGAGGAAGTCTATCTCAAGGCCTATGAGAGTGTGGCGCAGGCTCGCCGGGGGATCGCCGCCTACTTCGAATTCTACAACCATCAACGGCTGCACCAGGCGCTCGGTTACCGCGCTCCACAGCAATTGTTAGAGGGAGTGGAACACAGAGCAGAGCCCGCCGCCACCCCATGAGTTTTCAAGGCATCAGGGAATCTATTGCGTGGCTCCTCAGAATCGGCCGGACGGAAAACCTTCGCCTGAAACTTCCGTCCGGCACGCAATGAGTTCCCACCGACTATTCCTCAGCGGGTTGCTCTCCAGCAGCGCCCGCCTCCGCTTCGCCGGCCGGTATATAATGTTGCCGCATTGCTTCGCAGATCACGAGCACTAAGCCGCGCTCTGGTACAAATACCCAGCTACTGACACAATCAAATCCAAACCAGGGCAGGATTCCGTACCTTAGAAATGCCCGATCGTTGTCTCAAAGATCGGGTCCACCTCAGCCGGCAGTACACAGGTCGTATCGTAACGATTAGCAACGCTAAAATATTCGACGAGCCAGTATACAACTACACCACGGAGTTCCCCTATATTTGGGACGAAATTCAAATCCCGCTCCGCTACAACCCCGATCATAAACTCGCCGAAGATATCGTGTTCAAAGCGGCACAGCACCATACGCTGTCGTTTCAGGACCTGAGCGAGAAAGCTGTGCAAGAGTTGGAACGACGTCACTTCGTGAAGCGCGAACAAATCCGGCCGACGATTTATTACCGCCTGACGGACAACTGGCTCGAACTCACGGTGCGCTACATTACACCGGATTACGGCACTCGGGAGCTGAAGGATGCAATAAGTCGTGACATTCTCCGCGGCTTCAAGGAGGCCGGCATCGA
>JAFAUR010000635.1 GCA_019243205.1 Acidobacteriaceae bacterium
CCGGAGAGCGCTCGAGCGCTGCGCTGTGCCGGAACCGGAGTGGCAGGCGCGCGAGGCGGAAACGCTCGGCCGGGCAGGTTTTGAGAACTTCGATGTGGATCCGGCGACGCTTTCAGGTGGTTGGACCAAGCGTCTGGCGATTGCCGAGGCTCTGGTTAGCGACCCGGACTTGCTGTTGCTGGACGAGCCGACCAATCATTTGGACATTGCCGGCATTGAATGGCTGGAGCAGATCATTGCATCTTCGTCCTTCGCTTCGGTTGTGATCAGCCACGACCGTTATTTTCTGGAGAACGTTGCGACAGATATTGCCGAGCTCAGCTCGACATATCCCGACGGGCTCTACCGCGTGCGCGGCACGTATGCCGCCTTCCTGGAAAAGAAAAGCGAGTTTTTGGCGGCGCAAGCCAAACATCAGGAAGCACTCGAAAACCGTGTCCGGAGAGAAATCGAGTGGCTCCGGCGAGGGCCGAAGGCCAGAGCAACGAAGGCGAAGGCGCGGATCGATAAAGCGAACGAGCTGATTGGGGAACTCGCAGACCTGAGTGACCGCACTCGTACCGCAGTCACCGATATCGAGTTCTCGGCGAGTGACAGAAAAACGAAGCGCCTGATCGAACTCGACGCGGTCAGTTACGGCTTCGACGGGCGGACGCTGTTTCGCGATCTGAGTTTCACGTTCACCGCCGGAACCCGCGTCGGCCTCGCCGGTCCGAATGGTAGCGGGAAGAGCACGTTTCTGCGGCTGTTGCGGGACGAGATAGAGCCTCAATCCGGCCAGGTTCGCAGAGCGGAGAATCTCAGGATCGTCTACTTCGACCAGACTCGAACGCTTGATCCCGAACTGACGCTACGCCGGGCTCTGGCGCCCGACAGCGATTCGGTTGTGTATGGAGGCCGCACGATCCACGTTGCTTCGTGGGCGGCGCGTTTTCTATTCACGAACGATCAGTTGAATCAGCCCGTCAGCCGGTTATCGGGCGGGGAGCGCGCCAGGGTGCTGATTGCCCGGCTGATGCTCGAGCCTGCCGACATCCTGCTTCTCGACGAGCCTACCAATGATCTCGATATACCGACTCTGGAGATTCTCGAGGAGAGTCTGCTCGAGTTTCGCGGGGCGCTGGTTCTGGTCACGCATGACCGTTTCATGCTTGACCGCGTTTCGAACGTAGTGGTCGGGCTGGACGGCAAGGGAGCAGCGGGTGCGTTTGCCGATTACCGCCAGTGGGAGGCGTGGCAAGCAGAGCAGTTGGCGGCCGGCGCACAGCCAAAGAGCGCGACTCCCATGCCCCAAAAAGCGCCTCCCGTCCGCAAGAAGCTTTCGTACATGGAAAATCGGGACTTCGAGACAATCGAGAATCGGATTGAAGAGGCGGAAGCTGCGCTCGCAAACCGCCGCGCCACTCTCGAAGATCCCGCTGTAGTGCGTGATGCAGAGAGGCTTCGAAAAGCCTACAGCGAGATGGAGGAAGCGCAAGCGAAGGTGGAGGCCCTCTATGCTCGTTGGGCTGAGCTCGAAGAGAAGATCAGCTACTAGACGAAAGCAGGTTACGCCACATCTCGGGTGCTAAGCTAACCGCGTGCGCCGTTTGCTCGAGGCTCTACAACACGAAAAATCCGGCGTGACACTCGACATCGCGGCCCTGGAACTGGCTACCATCGAGTTTCCCAATCTCGACGTTCCCGGTTGCGTGGCATGCCTGGACACCTTGGCCGAACAGGTGAGTGGTCGACTATCTTCGGACGCAGCCCTGATTGATTTCGTCCATGCGGCCAATGAAGTGCTGTTCGAGGTTCTTCAATTCCGGGGCAACGAGGAAGAGTATTACGATCCCCGAAACAGCTGTCTGAACTCTGTGCTCACGCGGCGCTTAGGCATTCCCATCACGCTGTCTCTGCTCTACATGGAAGTCGGACGCAGACTGGGACGCACTGTTGAAGGGATCGGTCTTCCGGGGCACTTCATCGTGGGCTGTTCCGACAAAGTATCGACTTACTGGATTGATCCCTTCCACGGCGGCCGCATTTTGACATTTGCCGACTGCTGCAAGCTAGCCAAAGAGGCCTCCGATGCGGATCTGCGCGCTAACCCGGCGCTTCTGGCTCCTCTCCCCAAACGACAGATTCTGATCCGCATGTTGAGCAATCTGAAAGTGATCTATCTTCGCGGCGAGTCGTTCAATAAGGCTCGGCAGGTTCTCGACCTGCTCATTTCGGCGATGCCCGATTATCCGGAAGAGTACCGGCACCGCGGAACCGTTCACCTTCGGCAGCTGAATCACCGTGCCGCCAAAGAGGATCTGGAAACATATCTACGGCTCGAACCGAATGCACCGGAGCGCGAAGAAGTTAAGAAGCAGTTGCTCTTAATCGAGCGCTGGAAAGCCGGTCTGAATTAGCGATCGGGTCAGCTTGCTTTTTCGAGCTCCCGCAGCCTTGCCGCGATAATCCGAAGATCTTTCAGGAATAAACCATATTCCTCTTCAACCCGATCCTGGGCGCGCAAGATGGCCGAGGGATGAATAGTAGCTACCAGCTCTTTTGCCCAACGGTGCGGGAAGAATTTGCCGCGCTCGGTCGTGATGCGAAAATCACGGCCCATCAGCGATTGCGCGGCAGTTGCGCCGAGACAAACGACCAGTTCGGGTTCGATGGACGCCAGTTCCGCTTCCAGCCAGGGACGGCAGGCGGATATCTCGATGCCGCTCGGTTTGGCGTGAATGCGCCGTTTGCCGCGCTCGATCCATTTGAAATGTTTGACCGCATTAGTGACGTAAATTTTTTCGCGCTCAAGGCCGGTCTCGTGCATCGCTTTACTCAGCAGGCGGCCGGCTGGGCCAATAAAGGGGTGTCCCTTCACATCCTCTTCGTCACCGGGTTGCTCGCCCACCATGACTACCTTCGCGTCCTTCGGGCCTTCGCCGAACACGATCTGCGTGGCCCGTTCGTAAAGATCGCATCCGCGGCAGCCAGGCGCTGCTGCGCGTAATTCACCCAGGTTCCGCGTAGCCGGAATGAACGGCAGGGCAGACATTTTCTGAGTTTTTGCCATCTGCACCACTCTCGTATCGGCTTGAGCTAGCAGATCGGGAATGACCCGCGTCTCAGGCAGCGTGGCCCAATGCCGCACGGGCATTTCGGCCCTCATCGCCTTTATCTTGACGCGTGCGGGATTGAAGATGGATCGATAATAATCGCGCCAGAGATCTTCGAGAACGTCATCGCCGGGCGCTTCCGACCGCGGGACGCCCGGGCCGAACGATAGCGTCTCGAGATCCCAATGGGCGCTCCGGTCGGGCGTTAGTATTGACCAGCGCATGCTGCCGAACCGTCGCGAAAACCATGGCGCCACCGCTTCCGTTATGTAGTGGTCCGGCCGGTACCAGGCGACGAAGACCTCCGGCTCGGAGTCCGGGATCCGGCGAAAACGCACGAAGGCCTTCATCTTATGCATGTCGCGGCTTACGGCCTTTTCCATCAGGCGCAGTTCTCGCACGTCGTCGTCGATGTCGATCTTCAGCAGGTCTCGTTCGCCGTTCACGATGCGGTAAAGAACGCGGTACAGAACGAACCAGCGGCTCACGTCGCGATGCAGCGCGACAACTTTCGCGAGTTCGATGAACGCTCGCGGCACAGTGAGACCGGTGGTCGGGCCCGATTCGGGCAAATCAGCGAATAGTCCGGCTTGCCAGACGATCTCATTCGGGCTTTTCCCAGCGGCAAGCAACTGAATCGCGGCAGCCCGCCAACTGTCGTAATCCGTGACCGGCACCGTGATCACAGCTCGCCTGTCCGAGCCGTGTCCGCCGCCTGGAACAAAGCCAGCTGTTCACTCACCTGGGGCAGCCGGGTCGGCAGCTTCAGCGAGTCGATTTCCCGGGCAGAATCGTTCGAATCAGCCGTTAGGACAAAAAATTGCGATTTCCTGATGGAGACTTTGAGTTTCGCCAGATCCGCGATTGTGAGCGCCCGATAGCGCCGGATTTTCAAAATGCGTGCAACGTTCCGAACCCCGAAACCCGGAACGCGAAGAAGGGCAGCTTTGCCGGCCTTGTTTACGTCGACCGGAAAAAATTCGCGATGACGAAGCGCCCAGGCAAGCTTCGGATCTTTCTCGAGCGGTAAGTTGCCTTCCTCCGGTGTTGTGAGCTCATCGGCAGCGAAGCCATAAAAGCGCATCAGCCAGTCTGCCTGGTACAGCCGGTGTTCTCGAACTAGCGGAATTTTCTTGAGCGGCAGCGTGGGATCGGCATGCGGAATAGGGCTGAAAGCGGAATAATAAGCGCGGCGCAACCCGTAGGATTTGTAAAGAACTGTCGATTTTTTTAGCAGGTCAGCATCGCAATCATTCGTCGCGCCGACAATGAATTGGGTGCTCTGGCCTGCAGGCGCGAACTTCGGCTTCTTACCGCTGCGAGTGGTGTTGTCCTTTGCTTCGAGAATGCCGTCTGCAATCTGCCGCATCGAATTTTCGATTTCCGAATGATTCTTTGCAGGCGCAAGTTGCACCAGGTCGCTCTCCCGCGCCAGTTCGATATTCGCGCTTAGCCTGTCTGCCCACTGTCCAGCCTGGAGCATCAGCTCTTTCGAAGCGCCAGGAACGGCCTTCAAATGGATGTAGCCACCGAACTTGTGTTCCAGCCTCAGCCGTTTCGCGACCTCAATGAGTTGTTCCATCGTGTAATCGGGACTCTGGATGATTCCCGAGCTGAGGAACAGCCCTTCGATGTAATTGCGCTTGTAGAACTCCACCGTCAGGAAAACGATCTCTTCGGGGCTGAAGCGTGCGCGGCGGATGTCGCTTGAAATGCGGTTGACGCAGTAACTGCAATCGTAAATGCAGTAGTTCGTTAAAAGCAGCTTAAGCAGAGAGACGCAACGCCCATCTGGCGTGTAGCTATGGCAGATGCCCATGCTGTCCGTGTTCCCAAGACCGCCCTCAACCCGGGCGCGCCGAGAACCGCTGCTAGCGCAGGACGCGTCGTACTTGGCCGCATCCGCCAAAATCCGCAGTTTGCCCTGAAGGTCCAATCCTTTATTGGATGAAGCAATTCAGCCGGTAGCTCTATTGTTTAGGCCCGGTACAAAAGCCGAAGGTCAATAAAATGAGGAAAGCGTTCGAGGGGATCCCGCGATCCCCTCGAACGCCATTGCTACCACTCAGCAGAAACCGCTTGCGGGCGATCTACTCCCTAGAAGTAGGCACGAAGCGATAACTGGAGATTGCGTACATCGTCGGTTTTCGCGGTGACTTTACCAAAAGTCGTGCTGGTTGGATCGAAATTCGCGCTGCCCCAATTCGGGTGATTAAAGGCATTGAAGGCTTCGGCTCTGAACTGAAAACCGAAGCGCTCGTTGATGGCGAACTTTTTGTACAGCCCGATATTCCAGTTTGCGAGGCCCGGATTGTGAATGGCGTTGCGGACGCCGTTCTGGGTCACGAAGGTGCCGGGTGAGGGCTGGACAAAGATGGGAGAGCCGTTCGAATTCGTTGTGGCGAACCAATAGTGCGGATCGGTCGCTCCATTCAGCGCTATGTTCCCGATGACCTTCGGGTCGCCGTTGATGGCCCAGAACTGACCGGAAGAACTCCCCAGGCATTGAGCGACGTTACCAGAGTTGCCGTCGACATTGCCATCCTGGCCCACGCCGGCGTAGTCGTTGTTAGCAATTGTTGAGCACGCAGTCCCCGTCTGGAATTGCGTGATTCCGCTGATCTGCCATCCGCCCAAGATCTTTCCGACGAGACGGGATTGGTCGCGGAAGAACGGCAGCGCATATAAGTAGTTAATGGTGAGGATGTGACGAACATCGAACTGCGAGTCGCCCCATAGATTGCCCGCGTAGTAGGTATCCGGAATGACGTCGCGTTGAGCGGAGCCGTCGTCCTGGCTGTGCGAAAACGTGTAAGACGCGCCGAACATGAAGCCATTCACGAAGCGGCGATTCCAGGTTGCCTGCAGCGAATTGTACCGGGAGGTCGCGACATTGTCCGTCTCTCGGATGGAGCCGTAGCCTTTGAACGGCCGCAGCGAGTCCAGGTTGACGGTCGGGTTTGCGGCTCTGGCGGCGGCCACGGTCGCGGTCGTCGGCTGATTGATGTCTGCTTCGCGCTGAAGGTGAAGGCCCCGCCTCCCTACGTACCCGATGCTCGCGACCGAATTCCAGGGAAGCTGTCGTTCAACGGTGAAATTCCAGTTCCACGCCTCCGGGTTCTTGAACGTACGGCTTTGTGTCGTGACAGTTAGGGGAAGTACGTTTTGACCTGTGCCCCCTGGATTATCAGCATTTCCAAACGTGACGTTGGCTGTCGGCTGGAATGGCGGGTTCCCGCCGAGGAAGATCGAGTCGCTTACGCCAAGGCGTGTGAAGAAGCGCCCGCCACCCGTGCGGATGACCGTTTTGTCGTTTAGCTGGTAGGCGATTCCGACCCGTGGCTGTACATCATTCCATTGAATGTTGGAATAGTAGCTGGGATACTTGCCGTTTCGGAAAAGGTACAAGTATTGCGGGTCAGTCGATTCAGGAAAGCGAAACTGACCGGAGGCGGGGAAACCGTTTCCGGGGAAGACGAGCCCGTTGTAACGATCGCCGTTACCCACGGTAACTGTTCCATTGACCGGACTCACGAAGACCGCTTTTGATGGATCGTACAAAACTGGATCAAACACGGCCATATTTCTCCAGGTGGCAGAATACGGCTTGATGATGGTGTAGCGAACGCCGTAGGTGATCGTGAGCTTCTGGGTGGCTTTCCACGAGTCCTGAGCATACGGCTCATATGATGACCCACGGAACAGCGTATAAGCACGTTGACCCAGCTCCGAGTAACTGTCGAACAAACCCATCGCTGCGTTCGCGATGGCATTACCCGTGTTCGGTGCTCCTGAACGCGTATCAGTAAATTGGAATTGGCCGTTCTGGTTGTTTGTGCACGTAGAGCAGGCATTGACGTTGATTTCGTCGTTGTCGTTCTCTCCGGATCTCTCGAAATAGAAGCCGAACTTGAAAGTGTGATTGTTCTTGATCCAGGTGAGGCTGTCAGTAAAGGTATAGATCGGACCGGAGGAGTGGGACGGATACGGACCGCCTGTTAGTCCGGTTAGATTACTGATGTTCGCGGTGGGTATCCGGGTCTGGATCAGTTTGCCTTGCGGGAAGATGTACGGGTAGTTGATACCCGCTGTCGTGCGATCGAAGAAATGCGCTTCATCGACCGGGATGTAAACATCGTCCAAACTTACCGTCGCAAGCGTTTCATTCACGATGGTCGGGCTGATAGTCCAGACATAATCGAGCGAGTTCGTCTGATTGGGACGATTGAAATACTTCGGAGTCTCCGTTGGCGTGCCATCCAGAGGCTGGTACTCGTTGAACGCATAGTTCATGCGGCGGAATTGCAGCCGCTGGTTGTCGGTGACATTGATGTCAACCGCGAGGGTGTCTTTCCGCTGATCTTGCGGATGCAAGGCCGTGACATAGAAATTGATGTTGCCGTTTACTGCCGTTGCCAAATTCGGCGCGGGATACGCTTTCAAAATCCCGAGGCCATTCTGACTCAGCCGGTTACTCGGGATTATGTTGTTTGGAAACGGCTGCCCCGTGTTCGGGTCCTTGATGACCACTCCGCCCTTCACCCAGATGTTGTTGGGGTTCAGCAGTTCACTAAAATTACCCTGCCGCATCAGATTGGAAGGAACGGTCCACTGAGCGCTGTCGGTAAAGCGATACTTCACCCATTCCTGGCCCCAATACCAGAAGTACTTGCTCTTGTCTTTGTTGAATTTGCCCGGAATGTAAAACGGACCGCCGATGTTGTAGCCGTATTGGTTATAACGGAACGGCGCCACGCTGCTGAAAGGCACCAGCCCGGGCACGTCTGGCGTATGATTACGCAACCAGGTATTCGCGTTGAAAACATTGTTGCGAACGTATTCGTATGCGGCCCCGTGGAAATCCGTCCCGCCGCTCCTCGTCAAGATGCGGATCTGCCCGCCTGAGGAACGGCCGTACTCCGCCGCGTAATCCGCAGTCAAGATCTGGATCTCCTGTGTGGAATCCACATCTGCTGCGCCCAAGCTTGTGCCATTCGAGCGGGTACGTGTCGCAGGAGCGCCATCGTACGTGATCAGGTTCTCTGGATTGCGGGAGCCATTGAAGTTCGAAGGGCCTTGGGTGAAGTTAAAATTCAAGCTCGCGAGATTGCCGCCTCGGGCGCCGGGCACGAGGCTTGCCATGAATATCGGATTGCGTCCATTCAACTCGAGCGCGTCGATCTGCTGGCGCGTTACATTGCTCTGAACCGCTGCTGACTCGGTTTGCAGGACCTGGGCGGTACCAGAGACTTCGACCGTCTCGGTCGCGGAACCCACTTGCATCGCGGCATCCAATTCGAGCGCGGCGCTCGGATCCAGCTTGTTATCGGTACTGGTGAATTTTTTGAACCCGGGAGCATCCGCCGTCATGGTATACAGGCCGGGCGGAACGTTGGTTATTGTATAGCGACCAGAAGCATCACTTGCGGCTGTACGCTCGAGGCCGGTTTGATTGTGAATAGTGATTTTTGCGTTTGGAATGGTGGCGCCCGACGGGTCCCTGACGAAACCCGCTATGGAACCTAAATCTGATTGCGCAAACGCAAGTTGACAACAGAAAATGGCGGCGAGCGCCGCCAAAGTGCGACACAACGAACGAACTAGGTACATGTCATCTCCTAAAGGCAAGTAACGGCTGCCAGTTTTTTTTGGAGGAAACAGACGACCGAGAAGTGAGTTCTTCCGAAATCGAGGAGTTTCCCCAAACCCCATTGGTGGACCAGTCTATAACAAAGACACTAGCGCCGTTCCGGGAGCCGTTCGAGCGATTGGACAAAATGCTTTAGTGACGTCGAGAATGCTGAAGCGCTCCGAATGTTCGTGAGACCCCAAGGGCGCAAGAAAAAGGCGCGGTTGATGGAAATATGGTTTGATGAGACCGCTGAGTTTCCAGCCGGTCGTTGAAACGCGATCCACCTGACAGTTTTACTGTTTGGCGCTGCCGGAAAAGCAGAGTTCTTCAACGTCCCTTAATATGATCGGCGTATACTCTCTCATAGTCTCGCGCTAGGCAATTTTCGGATGGGGGTTTTTGCAGGGAAGCGTCCGTCCGAACTCTAAGTTGAGGGCTTTCTATGAAGAAATTCAGCTTTGGGACATTTTACGGCGGACTTGTGGCGTGCGTTCTCTTCGGGATCGCAGCATTCGCCCAATCCGACGTCGGAACAATAACGGGATTCGTGCGGGATCCGAGCGGCAGCGTTATTCCAAACGCTAAGGTGACGATCAAAAGTGAGGCGACGGGTGAGTCGCGCAACGTGGACACGGATGCCCAGGGGCACTATGTAGTAACCAACCTTCTTCCGGGGCTATACGAGATGACCGCTGAAAGTAGCGGCTTCAAGAAATTCGATAGCACCCACAACCAGCTGCAACCGAACTCGACCATATCACTCGACGCGAACCTGTCCGTCGGTCAGACCACCGAAACGGTCGAGGTCAGCGCCACAGCCGAAGTTCTGCAAACGGAGTCCGGGGCCGTCCAACACGAAATTACCGGCCAGCAAATTCAGAATCAGGAACTGAACGGGCGCAGCCCCATCTATTCGGCGGCACTCCTCCCGGGTATTCGCGCCAGTTCCACAACAACGCTCGGAAATAAGCAAGGTTTGGGTCCTGCCGGTCAGCCGTTCAGCGTTAACGGGGCAAGATCCTGGGACACCATGGTGACAGTCGATGGAGCGCCGGCTCTACGCACGCGGTCGAACGGCGCCGTTATCGGCGTCGGCAACGTCGACTCGACGCAGGAGATCCAGGTCCTGACGTCGAGTTATCAGGCTGAGTACGGCCGCGCTGCCGGCGGCCAGATTCGCATCGTCAGCAAGAGCGGCACCACCGACTTCCATGGCGCTCTTTACGAGTACTTCCAGAACTCAGCGATGAACGCAAATACCTGGGCCCGCAACCTGAGCACTTCTACCAACTTCGCCTCGCCTTACCGCTACAACAATTTCGGATTTGCGGTCGGCGGGCCGTTGGCAATCCCGGGCAAGTGGGAGAAATTCCGCCAGAGGTTTTTCTGGTTTGTTTCAGAAGACTGGCTGAGACAACGTTCAACGGACACGCAGCAGCAGGCAGTGCCGACGAACCTGATGCGCCAGGGCAACTTCAGTGAGCTACTTGGGCCGAACCCCTGGTACAAGGGAACGACCCAGCTTTATTTTCCTGGGACCTGCCCGAAGTTAGGCGCTTCGACATGCCAGCCGATTCCTGGGAACGTCATTCCGACCAGTTCGCTGAGCCCGAATGGCATCGCCATTCTTGATGCATACCCAGCGCCCAATTTCGGGCCCGTGGGTACGAACAACTGGATTGCTCAGGCTGCGCATCCTTATAACCAGCGCAAGGAGTCGCTCAATTTCGACATCATCCCTGCGGATAATCACCATATCGAGTTCCGAAAAAGCGACTTGGCGTATAACGAATATCAGCCCTTCGATCAAGGCTCCGGATTAACGCCGAAATACTTCAATCGTCCCAATCAGAGCAACACGCTGGCCTGGATTTGGACGATCAGCCCGACTTTGGTGAACGAAGCCCGCGCGACCGTCAGCCTGGATGACGTTTACATCCCGGTGAATACTGCCGCACCCGGCTTCAACGCTCAGACTCTGGGCATCAACTTCCCGTACATCTTTGGCGGGAAGGACATTGCACACAAGATCCCCACGGCCAACCTCAATGACAACTTCTACAGCCTGGCAGGCGGGCCGTACCCATCACATTCCTCCGGTCCGATTTACACCGCTTCAGACAGCATCAGCAAGGTCTGGGGCAATCACACCTTGAAGTTCGGTTTTTTGTTTGATTACGACGGCGAGAACGACGAAGACCAAATCAATGTGAGCACAGTTCCCGGTGGAGCGAATAACCAGAACGGCAGCTTCACGTTTACTGACGCTGGAACATTTGCAACTTCCGGCGCCAGCATCGCGAATCTGGCGCTTGGTTATGCGGACAGCTACACCGAAATCGGGCCCCGCGCTTACACGGTCTGGCGCGGGTACATGTTCGAAGAATTTGCGCAGGATTCGTGGAAAGTCAATCCCAAGCTGCACGTCGACTACGGAGTCCGAGTGACCACCATGACCGGTTATCACCCGTTGTGGGCAAACGCCGACTACTTCGACGGACGGCTGTATAATCCCGGGCAGGCGGTGACCATCAACTCCGCCGGCAACGTGGTTCTGGGAACCGGCAACCCGTACAACGGCGTGGTGATTCCCGGTTTCAGCAAATTCCCGGATTCGGCGATTGGGCGTGTTCCGGCCGCGACCACGAACGCATGTGCGAATCAGTCCTGTGCCAGCCTGTTTGCACCGAACATGTCGCAGTCTTACATCACGAAATCCAACCCGGTTCAACCGCGGGTGGGAATCGCGTACCAGATCGACGATAAATCGGTGCTTCGTGCGGGCGCGGGCGAATTCTCAACCCGCATGCCGCTGCTGGACAACATCTTCCCTGGCGGCAACTCTCCCTTTCAGCCCTTTGTCACGGTGAACAATGTGCGCGTGGATAATCCGGGTGCGGCTTTGAACCCCAATATCCAGGCTCCCCTCACCATGACGACACTCAATCCGAACCTGAAGCAGCCTATCGCCTGGAACTGGAACGCCACCTACCAGCGCGAGATGTTCTGGAATTCCACCATGTCCATCTCCTACGTTGGACACCGTGGATACCATGGCTGGGCGGTGTATGACATCAACCAGGTTCAGCCAGGAACTCTGCAGGCAAACCCCGGTGTAAATATCAACGTTCTCCGTCCGTATAAAGGCTTCGCCGCCATCCAGGAAGAGGAGAGCGTTGTGAACTCTTTGTATAACGGGCTGCAGATCTCCTGGAACCGCCGCTTTACGGCGGGATCCATGTTCGGCGTCAGCTATACATTCTCCAAGAGCTACGACAACAGCTCGAATTATCGCGACATCTTCCCGTACACCTATAACACCAGCAACATGTGGGGTCCTTCGGAATACGATGCTCGTCACATGGCCGTTGTCAACTTCCTGTACGATTTGCCCTTCTTCAAGGACCACACCAAGATGAGCGGCAAGATACTCGGAGGCTGGCAGATCAGCGGCAACGCCCAATTCCAGACGGGCGCACCCTGCGGCATTGGAAGTAACAACGACTACGCCGGCGTGAGTTCGACCGACCTGGGCAGTTTTGGCTGCGGATCCACCTCCAACACCGAAGGCCAGTTCTGGGTTCTCAACGGGCCACCGCAAGTTACCGGTGGGTTCGCGGGGGGTAGCGGAACCGCCAAGTACTTTACGGCGAATGTTTCGCAACCTGCGCCCGGGACGTTCAATCTCCAGCCGAGTGTTCGCGACTCAGTTTACGGGCCGGGATTCCAGGTTTGGAACTTGATGCTGTTCAAGACCTTCACGGTCACCGAACGTAGCGCATTCGAGTTCCG
>JAFAUR010000774.1 GCA_019243205.1 Acidobacteriaceae bacterium
CGACACCAGACAGCGCCATACTCTTCGTCGGCCCACTTCACCAGATGCACTCCAGCCTGCGACCAGTCAATACGCGTGAGCCATGCGGTATTCCGAAAGCTATTCGGATTCTGAGTAAGATATACCAAGTCAATATCGGAACCCTCACGGGCTTCACAACGGGCATGAGAGCCGATCAACGCAAGTCCGCGTATGTTTGGTTGCGGTTCGCCCAATCGGTAACCATCTTTAAGATTTCCGCCAAGCATTGTTCATTTGTACTCACAGTTGTTAAAGACCGTTTCTTACTGCAGCCTTGCCATTCACGTCGAGAAGTTCTATCGGATTACGAGACGGCTCTAACGCAATAATGCTTGTGTTGCGGCTGCAGATACCAAGTACTGGCGCGCTGAACATTCGCCGCACGCGAGCGATTAATCCTTTACTCATAAACGAGCGCTTCTCGAACGCTGTGCCGCAGCGCGGATGCAGCCGCCAGGAGGCTGGCTGCCGCCGCCATTAACAACGCTGCCAAAAGGCAAACCACTACACCGACCGGTGCGACGCTGAAATCGAACGTACCGTGCATTGAGCGGCCCATCACTCCTGCAAGCGCTTCGCTAAGGGGGCGAGCTAACAGGACCGCGGCACTCCATGCCAGCACAGCAATCACCACGGCTTCCAACACGACTATTAGAGCGATCATTCGCGAAGTGGCGCCAATCGCTCGAAGAATGCCGATCTCGCGACGGCGCTCGAGCACGTTTATTCCCATGGTGGTGGCCAGACCGAGCCCGCCCACGCCTGCGACAACGCAAGAGGCGAGCACGAGAAAAATGTAGATCATCAACATGTGTTGATCCACCGCAGCGCGAAACTCGGTCGTGCTGCTAATGCCCACGCCGCGGAGGCCCTCGCGCTCCAGATTGCTATCGATTGCATCACGCATCGTCTCAAGCGAAGCCGAGTCTGTCTTTTTGACCGCTATGCCCGTGAGATTTGCCATCCCCGGATAAACACGCTCGAGAACCGCAATGGGGACGTACGCGATGGGAGGCGGAGCCATCGGCTCCCGGTCGACGCCGACTACCCGCCCCTTGATCTCCGTCGATCCCATTTGCAGCGTCACGTGGTCGCCGACTTTGATCTGCGGATTCTGGGCCGCTAGGGTTTGGTTGAGTACGATGCCGTCGTCTTCACCCGGCCGCAGTCGTCGCCCTTTTGCGAGCACGGGAATAAACAGCTTCGAATCTGCGGGCATGGCGAAGACACGGAAGGGCCTATTGCTCGCGTCGGTAACTCGGGCAGGGCGTCCCGCCTTCGATATCACTGCTTCAGTCACGATCCAGTTCTCTGACCCGATGACGCCCGGCACGCTAAGGATCGCTCGATTGATCTTTTCCAACGGGTACATCTCGCCGAAGTTGACCGTCAGCTCATATTTCTGCGCAGCGAATAGACGGTCGAAAGTGCGGATCATCGACGTGCGCAGGTTGAGTGCAGTCATAAAGAAAACGCCAGCGCAGGTCAGTGTCGCGCAGGTGAGCACCAGACGCGTACGCCTTCGAAAGCTGTTGCGCACCGACAAAATGACTGGACGCACACCGCCTCCAATTCCGGCAAGCATTCGATCCACGACACTGCGGCCGAAATGGTCCTGCGGCGTGCCGGTATTCGCGAGCGCGAGACGCACTGGCATTGAGGTTCGACGCCATACCGGGAATCCGCTGGCCATTAGCGGGACACCCAGCCCAACCATGACTGCCAGGACGAACACCCATCCCGGTATGCCAAAGCTAGTCACATCGAAGTTCAGGAACATGGCCATGTACCGGCAGAGCACAAGCGTTCCCCAAATACCTACGGGCGCTCCAATGACGGTTGCAGCGCTGCCAAGCAGTAATGCTTCGAGCAGGTAAATGCGTGCAACCTGTCCGCGAGTGCCGCCGAGAGCCTTCATGATGCCGATTTGGCCGACCTGAGTAGCCATCCGCGCGGCGATAAAGTTCAGGGCGAGAACACCGCCGAGCACCAGCAGCAGGACGCCAAAGCTAAACATCGCCAAAAGCAGCGTTCGCATTAGGTCAGCATGTGGGTGTTTGCCCGGCACAGGGATATCCACACCGTGAACCGTATGTCCCTCGGCTTGTAATCGCTGCTTGATCTTCTCCGTGACTTGCCGAATGTGAGCTTCGTCGAACTTGTTGGTCGCGACCTGGATATAAAGTAAGTCAAGAATCGGTTCCTGCCCGAGCTGCGCCAGCGTCGACGCTGTGATGTAGCCATACACCGAGTTCTCCATCCGTGCCTGCGCCTGACCGACGTCATGCACGCGTCCGCTTATGCGTAACGTGTGCTCCTGCCGGTCGTCAGTGCGTATTACAAATGTCTGGCCGATTCTGGCGTGAGCAACCTGCACCGCATCACGCTCCATCAGCATTTCTCCCATTGCGGGAGGCCATGGCCCTTGCTCCGGCACTATCTTGTTCAGGCGGATAGAGCCGTAGTCGCTCACGACAAACAAAAGGAGATTGCGCCACTGAGCCGGCCCGATTTTGATTCGACCAAACACGGTGCGTTTCGCTTCCGCGCTTCGTACTTCCGGATCAGCGCGAACAGCGGCCAACATTTTGCTGTCGACCGCATCGGTGTGCAGAACCGCCGAAGCCGGATTGGTTGCGAGGTATCCGCGATCCAACTCGCGCGTGAGAATTGCGTAACTGGCAAGCAGTGCCAGAAATGCGGCAACACCTAATGCTATGGCCGCTACGACAAACCCCGATCGCGTCCGCTCACGCCAAGCATCGCCAACTGCTTTTCGCGTTGAGGCCGTCATTGAGTCGCGCCCTGATGGTCCGCCGTGCCGGCAGCAACCATCGCTCCGTCCGAGAGTTCAAAGACGCGGGTGAACTTCTCCGCAATATCGCGCTCGTGGGTGACTACCACCAGTGTCTTTCCGCTGCGCACCAGCGAGCCAAACAACGCGAACATCGCTTTGCCTGTAGACGAGTCGAGATTGCCCGTCGGCTCATCCGCGAGCACCACCGGTGGATCGTTCGCCAGTGCGCGAGCAATCGCCACGCGCTGCTGCTCTCCACCTGATAATGCAGAGGGAAGCTTATCTGCATGGCGCATACAGCCCACTCTTTCC
>JAFAUR010000945.1 GCA_019243205.1 Acidobacteriaceae bacterium
GAAGTAGCGCGCGAGCAGAATTGCCGTATCCGGATTCGACGCAATCGCCAGATTGGCTTCCAATTTACGCGCATGGCCGAATCGCGAAATTTCCGATGCAATCTGATGCGGCGACCCCATCAGCTTTCGTAAGGGCGCGATGGAGAAAGTGACGGTGTCGGCTGAACTCTCTTCCACCGCGGGAGAAAATTCGTGCGCGAGCTCTCTCAGCTCATGCGAGCAATCATCGCCTGCAGGAACATGCAATGCGGCGTACATCAAGCAACTCCAGAAGCCCGCCAGGAGCAGATTTGCAAAGAGTGGCGTCGGAATGTTCCGGTTTTCGACGCAGCTGCTTCGACCTGTATTTCGCTAAGAACGTGAAAGGGCGCCGCCCCAATCCAAAGTGCTTGTTTGCCTTTAAGTTCCAACCTGCTGGAGGTACAAGATTTAGCCTGAAATGTGTCGGCGCAGATCAATAAAATCGAAGGTGTATTTTCAAGTGCGCGACGAAAGCGATACCAATAGGACAAAGGAATGCGGTTGAGCATCCGCGCCTCGACTTCGCATAAATCCAACAGCACAACCCCAAATCCGCCAGCGTGGAGCAACAGATCGGCGATACGTAAAGAGTACTCGGGATTACTTCGACAGCGAACCCAAATGAGGCGTTCCAATCGGACACCCGCGGCTTGAGCCGTAAACGGACAAAATGAGTCCTTTGTGTCGATTACGGCACAGACCTCACCTTGCTGTGTAGCTCTGGCCAGCACATACAAAGAAGCTGCTGTTTTGCTTGATGATCTCCCTCCGCATATCTCAACAATCGATCCGCGATACAAGCTTTTTATCAACGACTTGAGTGCAGGGGCCTCAAGCGAAGGATGCGCTTGGTCGGTTGCCCTCCGCAACCCGGAGGCTGGTTTCCAGAATTCCTGCTCGCGACGAAGTAGTGTGCCGTATTTCGCCATTTGTTCGCCTAAGCGTATTTTGCTTTATCCTACGGGCGAATGCAATGGGATTAGCGGCCTAGTCGCGCTGAGACAATAGGCATCGCTCGAAGTTCTTTGCCCCCTCCGGGGTGGGGAGCAGCTGCGCGAGCACGGTGCCATGCGTCTCCGTCCCCGTTGTACAATCTCTCATCGGTGGGAGCTGAAAATGCTGCACTTAAGCCCGAACTGAGCGTTCGCGACCTCGTCGCAACGCAATTAATTTTCGTCTTAGGGCTGAATGTCTGCGGTTATGCGGCAAAGCTGGAGCCCTCACGCGTGCTCCTCTTGCTGGCTCGCCGTCACGGCCTTCTCTTACCCGCTTGCAGCCGTCGTTATTCGCCTCACCCGAGCTATCCCTCTTGAAGGCGGCGTCTATCAATTGGTCAAAGTTGCCATCTCGCCGTTTGCCGGCTACATGGTGCGTGGAGCTTCGCCGTGTACTGTATCTTCTTCTCCGCCTCCTACGGATCTCAGCTCGCGGCGGGGTTCGCCTATGCCGCCGGTCCCAAATTCGCCTGGCTGGGAGCGGTCAAGTGGTTCAGCGGCGCCGGCGCGATAATTAGGCTCATTATCTTCATCGGTATCCTCATCCTGTTGCTGCTGAGCTTCCGGCATAATGCGCACATTGCCTCGGCGCGGTTCACTTTCGTTTTGCCCGGCTTATCCATTCTTTCCGTGAATGTGTTTACGAAAATGGCACTGTTTGCACTCAGCGGCTTCCATCAATGTGGCGTTTTCCTTCAGGAATGCCACAAAACCCAAGAACGATGTTGCAATGTCGGTGCTCGTGTCGGCCCCACTCATTGCACTCATATACATTCTCAGCACCGCCGGAGTTCTGGCCTACACCGCGCCTGAAAAAATCGATCTTGCCGCGACTGTCGCGCAAACCCTCCAACGCGGGTTTGGAGCGTCGGTCATCGCGTTTTCAGGACCAGCACAGTCGGGAGCGCGACGATTTACGAAGTCTTCTCTTGCGAGGACACCGGTTGGGATGGCATTTTGCCTCGCTGGTGGAGCCGAGTTGCACCCCACCTTCCGTACGCCTGCCAAGGCAATAGCCGTAGTTGCGGCGAGTCTCGGTATTGCCGGTGGTCTTAGCTTGCTCGGCGAGGAAAACCAGGAAGCCATCCAGGTGCTCTTGGGTGTTGCATACGGCTGCTATTGCGTCATGTATCTGCTGCTTTTTCGAGCCGTGCTGTTCGGCTTTCGTGACGGCTTAGCAGGCGCGGACCGTAGGCTACGTGTCGAGGCTCTGTCGGCCTTTTTCGTCACCATTGTCTGTCTTGTGTTTCAGGTCGTCCCTGTGGCCGACGTTGCCAACCTGCGTGTGTTCGCGTTGAAAGTGCTCGCGGGAATCTGCCTCGCTACTGGCCTCGGGGCTTTCTTCTAATGGCGCGGCACGCAAAGTGTGCCAGAGACCATTCCGGCAAGCATCTCTTCTTAAACATGCCGTTCAAGTCGCACCCACGCCGACCGGGCGAGTGCTTACAGCTTCGCTGGAACCTTATAGCAATTTGGTTTCTAAGGCGCGCGAAATATTAATTTCCCAGCGAGAATCGTATATCGCACCTGGGAGAATGCCGTCGGGTCCTCCGAAGGGTCGGCGCTGAGTACCGTCAGATCGGCAGGCTGATCGATGTCGATGCGGCCGCTTTTGCCGGTAAAACGCTGAGCGGGGTTTGTCGTGAGAGAGGCAAGAATTTGGCGATAGCTCATGCCGGCGCGTGACATCAGGGTGAATTCGAGCCGCGTGTCGTACCTGTCCGTGTAGCCGATATCAGTGCCGAACAGAATTTCGCCGCCAGCTTGCGTATAGGCGCGAAGTTCGGATACCATCTGCGCCACCCAGCTTTCACGCTCGGCGGGCTTGAGATTGCGCGCTTCAAAATCAAATAGGGTCAGGGTCGGAATCAAGGCGAGATGTGCCTGTTTCAGGCGCTCGCAAAATTCGGGCGTCCATGGCGGCGATTGCGGAACAGTGTGCGCGAGCACGTTTACGCCACTATCAATCGCCACGTTGACCCCCGTTAAATTCTGCGGGTGAGCAAATACCGGCATCGAGTGTTTACGTGCTTCTGTGACCGCAGCCTTCGCCACCGCCAACGGCAAATTAGCGACCTTGTCACCGCCCTGATAGGAACCGGTGAACAGTTTAATGCCATTCGCACCTTTCTCAAAGTGATCGCGAACCAAGGCGATGGCTTCATCCGGCTTTGTAGTATCAGGTATCCGGAGATGGTTCTCTAGCAGAAAAGTGCGGACGTAAACCGGCTCGATCGTCCAAACAGGTTCCCCAGTTGTGAGAATACGGGGCCCGCTAAGCTCTCCGCTTTCGATACGACGGCGAAGCGCCAGCGTGTTGTCCAATATCGAGCTTATATCGAAAACAGTCGTGAACCCCCAGCGGTTGAACATGTTGTCGAGCTCCGTATTCAGCTCTGCGGCACTCGACTGTTTCGCATGCAACAAGGCGGGCGTAAGAATGTGGACGTGACTGTTCCAGAAGCCGGCCGTGACCGTGAGATGGCTGCAATCGAGCCGGGTAGCCCCAGGCGGAATGCGAAACGATCCAGTCGGTCCGAGAGCCTGTATCGCGCCGTCATGTATGAGGATGGAGCCGTTCTCGATCGGCGCTTCTTCGGGAGATCGATAAATCTTTGCGCCGACTAAGATCAAATCGTCTCCGGGCAGGGCAAAAGCCGCAGGGGCGAGCAGCCCGATGCATAAGACGATCGCGAGACAATGTCGCATGCGCCTCAGGCTATCATCGGAGCTGCCAAATGGGGCTGCTCGCCTCGCACGGTCGGAGCAGCGCTCGCCGCTTGATCAAACGTACCAAAGGCAAGCAACACCCGACCCAATGCTGATACAAGCCGAAACTCGATCCAAACTACCGACTCCGGCATCAGCGCGATGGAATCCGGCTGACATGCCCGAATGGTTGAACGCCGCCTTTTACCACTCGAAGGTCCAGCCAGCACTCAACCGCCTCAAAGCGGCACAAAGCTGATGATCGCGCGGGCTTGGCATGTCCGAAACGAGAATGTATCGGTTAGCAAGCGGTGAGAAGATCCCGCACCAGCGGCACTAGCTGAAGCTGGCGGAGTTGGTGGGAGTGAACCGTACTTGGCGCCGGGTGCGTTCTAATGGAGGATTGGTATGAGCGAAATCTATGGAAGTCTATGGCTGTGGGTGCGCAGTACCGCGGAGAGGCTTTCTGAAAGGTGCCGCGGCGCTCGCGGCGAGTGCGATTCTTCCGGATATGGACGTGCAGGCACAGGCACCCGCTGGGCGCCGAGTCGATATCCATAGTCATTTCGCGCCACCGCAGTGGTTGACAGCCATGAACAAGGCCGCTGAACAAGGTGCGCCGAGAAACAATCCCCTGTTCAACGCTTTCAAAGATTGGACGCCGGCCACGTCCGTAGCTGTTATGGATCAAGCGGGAGTAGCAACATCGATGCTGTCGATTACGACGCCTGGCATCTGGTTCTTCTCAAAGTATTCAAAGACGGAAGAAACGCGGCGTCTCGCACGCGATTGCAATGAATATGCCGCAAAGATGGTTAGGGACTACCCTGGCCGGTTCGGCGTGTTCGCAGTCCTCCCGATGCCTGACGTCGAAGGCTCTTTGAAGGAAACTGAATACGCTTTGGACACATTAAAAGCGGACGGCATCGGTATGCTCACGCACTATGGTGAGGAATATGGTGACAGGCTGCTCGGCGATTTGATGTTCAAGCCGGTATTCGATGAACTCAACCGGCGTAAGGCCATCGTGTATGTTCATAGGAAAATCTATTGGGGTCAGTACGAGGTCTTCGGATGGGATCACTATAGAACGACGCTCAGCCTCATCAGCACCCCGGGCAGAGACCAGGGTATACCGTCCGCGAAGTATCCGGATATCCGTTTCATCATCTCCCATTCGGGTGGGCTCATGCCGTTTGTGTTCATGCGGAGCATCGCTCCAGAGGGCGCCGAAACGAAACATGAAACCGATACTCGAAATGCGACGCTGGCGGTATTGAAGCAAGATTTCCGTTACGACACGGCGCATTCCAACAACAACTACACTCAAACGGCGCTGAAGAAATTGATTCCGGCTTCTCAGATCCTGTTCGGAACCGACTATCCTCTGACAAGGACGGTCCAGGAAGTGACGGGGTTCGAATCAAGCGGGGTCTGGAATCCCGACGAACTTCGAAGGATCACACGTGAAAATGCGCTGAACCTGATCCCGAGATTGAAGAGCTGACGGATGATCGTGTAATCGTAAGATCTGTCGGCGGTTTTTGTTACCCCGAGCCGCTTCATAGGATTCAATTCTTCTTAACGCAGTCAAGCTTGCCGCAGAGCGGATTGCTCCTGGATCCCGCGATTCGGAAGTAATCCCCTCGGTCACCGCCGGGCGACCTTAGCGTACAAAATTCCCGGAATGGTCCCGGCTGGCCTCTTTTGCGTATTTCGCTTTTCCGACCAACGCCGTCAAAAATCCCACGCATTCAGCGCTGCTGTGCCGCCGCGCCGTTTTCCCCTCCACTCTTCCGGTCTTCACGTTCAACGCCGCATAGAGCGATAACGTGCCGTGCCGATAATATTCAAAGCCGTGCCGTTCGGCGCGACCCGGCGATAACGGCAGCACCGGGTCCATCCGATCCAAAGCTTGAATCGCAGTCTTTTCATCCACACAGAACACGGCGGCGT
>JAFAUR010001047.1 GCA_019243205.1 Acidobacteriaceae bacterium
TGCTTCCATCCAGGACCTCACGGTCGGAGAGCAGGACCGGCAAGTTGGCGGGGTCCCGATGATGGTGGCGAAAAGCGCCGCACCGTACGGAGGAGGCCGAGTAGTCAGCTTGTTCTCACACAAGAAGTACGACACGGTAACTCTTGAATATTTGGATACCAACGCAGGTCTCCACGGCGCGATTTTTCAAATGAATAACGGCGATGGGGTAATTCTTAAAAGCGAGCTGCAGGCTGCGGGCGCCCAGATTTCCCACCCGGAAAACGAAGCACCCACTGCAGTCAGCCCGGCGACCGGGAGTGACGGTAACCGATCTTCGCCCGACCAATGGAGTGTTCAAGTGAACGGCGTAGAGCCAGGTGACGTAAGTATCGGGCCCGCTTTCAGAATTGCCATCTATGAGAATATGTTGCAGGAATTACGGAAGACGAAGCAATTCAAGCAAGTGTTGCGGAGCGGAGATCGCGACGCAAACGCTGTTCCAGACCTACTGATTCTTAAGACGACGATAGTGTCATACGCAGAGGGTAGTGAGACGCGGCGCGCCGTCACCACTGTCAGCGGAGCCACGAAACTGAAGATTCGGAGCCAACTCTGCACGCGGGATGGTCAGATCGTTCAAGACCGCGAGCTCGACGGCAATGTCCGGTTTTTCGGGGACAATCTGCGAGCCACTCATAACCTGGCCCACAATGTAGCGAACGCGATCAAGCATTCGTCTCTGCCCGAACCTACACGTTCTGCGCTCAACGGTAGAACTCGGAACTCTTCCGACGAACTCCGGCGCGCGGCGAGCGAAGACCAGTAGGCGTCATTGCTAACGCCGTGACGCGCAACTGGCAAGCTTCCTGCGCGTGCGTTCTTCACGGAAGAAAAGATGGCTACCGCAACGAACAGCAGGTTTTGATCAGCGGGGGAACGAGGCTCCGGCGCCTAAACAATGAATGAAGAAGCACGGGCAATGATCCGATTCAACTTCATGTTCACAATTTCAGATGATCAATGCATTACCAAATCCGAAAGCCTGGATTGATGATTCGAAAAGCGGCACGATGGCCGGGCTCATCCTGAAACAGGAGCAGACTCGGCCTCTCGCGTAGCCGATATTACGGTGTGAGTACGATCCTCTATCGCATTGTCGAATATCCTACTTTGGTCTCCGCCGTTGTGGCGTCTTCTGGCCTCTGTTGAAAGCGTCACGGGCGCTATGATGTCCGGGGTCTCTGTTTGCGCTGGTCACGCCGCTCATCGGATATCAGGGCCGGTTTGTATTGCCATCCCCAAACAAATGGACCAGCTTACCGGGACTGCGAAGAAAGCAGTACCATGACTACGAAGAACATTTATTCCCTGTAAATTTCTCACCAAATTGCACCCTTGTGGCTCATATATGGAGAGAGCAGCGAGCGTATCCGCGCCAGGTGTAAGGTTGCCTCACATCTGTGCGCGTAGCAGCCACAACACTGGATTCGAGCTGTACGTACTCTCTCTTCGGGAGACGACAGACGAGCATCGGAACATCGGCCAGCCCGAACACCGCGAACGGGTATGCGGCATTGTTGTCGACGCAAACTCTGAAAGAGAAATCGTTCGGAAGCCGCAATCTAAATCCCAAGAGCGCTTGCAAGATCTCACCTGTAATGTAAGTCGAGACTCGACACGTGTGCGCTACTGAGCCTGTGAAATCTGCCTTTGGAGGAGTCAATGTCGAAGCTGAATGAGTGGATGACCAAGACCAGGCAATGGTCAGTTCCTGGCTTGGTTGTCTTAATGGCGGCGGCCATCCTGATCTTGATTACAGGCAACTGGAATAGTTGGGCGAGTGAGCGAGGGGAGCAGAAAACCGATGACGCCTATACACGGTCGGACCTGACGCCCCTGAGTACAAAGGCGGCCGGTCTTGTCGCCAGCGTGCCGGTCTCGGATTATCAGGAAGTCAAAGCGGGACAATTGCTCGTCCAGCTAAGAGACGATGATTTCCATGCCCAGGTACAGCAGGCTGAGGCCGCAGTTGCAGCTAGCGAAGACTCGCTGATCAACAACCTGCGGCAGAAGCAACTCCAGGATGCCCGCATCACGCAGGCAGGCGAGGGAATCAAGGCCGCGGAGGCGGATATCACTGCTGCTCGTGCTGGCGTTGAAGCAGCCAATTCCGCGATAGTTAACGCCCGCAGTGCGATGGAGGCGACGCAAGCAGAGGTGCAGCGAACGGATTTGGAACGCCGCCGTCAAGAGGCGCTGATCGCTGTCGAATCGGCCACGCGGCAAAAAGTAGAGCAGGTCGTCGCAGCGGCGGACGCCTACAAAGCTCAACTCGCCAGTCGGAATGCGGAAGTCGCAGCAGCACAGGCACAGCTTGCGAGCCGCGAGGCCGATCTGGCTAAAGCTCAAGCTGAGTTAGGCAGTAAGACCGCCGAACTCGAAGCACAGAAGCGCCAACGTTCAGTCCTCGATTCACAAGAAATGATGCTCAAGGCCGACCTGAGTGCGAAGAAAGCCGCTCTCGTAGTCGCGCAGACCAACTTGGGATATACGCGCATCGTTGCGCCTGAGAACGGAAGAGTCAGCGAACGAAAGGTTTTGCCCGGACAATTAGTCAGTCCCGGAACACAGGTCATTTCCCTTGTGCAGGACGAGATATGGGTACTCGCAAATTACAAAGAGACCCAGACCCGGTACATGCGCCCCGGCGACCGTGCCAGTATTCGAGTCGACGCTGTTCCAGGCGTTGTATTACGAGGTAGAGTTAACTACCTTTCGCCTGCAAGCGGTTCCAATTTTGCGCTTCTCCCGCCCGATAACGCGACTGGCAACTTCACTAAAGTCGTTCAGCGTGTCCCGGTCAAGATCGTCTTTGATCCGGATCAGCCTGCCGTTCAGCGCCTACGTAGTGGGCTGTCCGTGATCGCGACCGTTCGCATTAACAGCGGAGTGTAATCAGTGCGAGCGAGATTCTATGGCGACCCAAGCGGCTGAAAGCATACCGGTCAAAGCACCACCGGCTGCGGCCCCGCAGCTCTCTGCACACCCCTACATCGGCATTCTGGGCGTGTTCCTCGGAGCAGGAGTCGCTACCATGAACAGCCGGCTCGTCGGCATCGGTCTGCCCGATCTTCGCGGCGCCAATGGGTTCGGCTTCGATGAAGCCTCCTGGATTCCGACTGTCCTTGATATGGCGCTGATGTTCAGCGGCGTCTTCTGCGTTTTTTTGAATGTCCGCTTCGGCCCGCGCCGCATTCTGCTGCCATGTGCGGCCGTATTCACGATCGTATCCCTGCTGCTTCCGTTCTCACCAAATTTGTCGGTGATGTTAGTACTGCAGGCGATTGCAGGGCTGTCCTCGGGTACGTTCTACTCACTTACTCTGACCTTTGCTCTAACCGCTTTACCAAAACGTCTGGTAATTTGGGGCATCGCTGCCTACGCGGCAGATATCGTTTTCTCCAGCAACATTGCCTCGGCGTTACAGGGATGGTACGCCGAACATCTCTCCTGGCACTGGATTTTTTGGAACGCGGCGACCTTTACGCCGCTGATGTTCATCTGCGTCTATTTTGGTATTCCGCGGCGCGGTCTGCCGTCGGAACCCGGACCAAGTTGGCGTGGCTTTGCTTATTTCAGCCTTGGCCTCGCTCTTCTGGTCGGCGCTTTTGATCAGGGAGAGCGGCTCTATTGGATGTACTCCGGAGTGATTGTCGCGATGTTGGTCGCCGGAGCGTTCCTGCTCGTCGTAACTTGCATTCGCCGCAGCCGTCTGCCCAACCCGCTCACTAACCTGGCGTTCCTTAGCACGCGAAATATTGTAATTCTCGCGACATCGATCCTGGTATTTAGATTCGTCCTCCTGGTAGGTTACGTCCTTATCCCGGGCTTCCTCGGCAACATCCAGGGTTACCGCGCTCTTCAGACGGGCCAAACTTTAGCCTGGGTTGCGTTGCCACAGTTTGTAGTGGTATGGCTGGTTGCGCTCGCGATCGTTCATACAAACTCCCGGCTCGTGATGGCTGTCGGGTTTACGCTGATTGCGTCGGCGAGCTGGATCTTCTCACATGTCGATTCGTCCTGGGCGGGAACGAGTTTTCAGATTACTGAGCTCGCGTTAGCGGCCGGCATCGCTTGCGCCTACGTGGGGATGGTGGGCAGCATCGTACTCGAAGCCTTCGAGGCGGGTGCACTGAAGAGTGCTAAGAATATCGCCACCTTCTCTGGGCTCATGCACTTTACTCGCATCTTCGGCGGCACGGCTGGTGCGGCCGTTCTGGGCCACTTCATCTCCGAGCGCGAGAAGTTTCACTCCAATCTGGTCGGACTCCATGTTCAAACCGGGAACTGGCTGACGACGGAACGCCTTCAAATGTTCACTTCAGGATTGCTGCCGCAATCCACAGGGTTAAGCGAGTCGCAGGCGCGCGGAGTGGCTTTGCTCAGCGAGCAAGTACGCGCACAGGCTTACACCATGGCAATCGCGGACGGATTCGTGCTGATGGCGTGGGTCGTGCTCGGTTTTCTGCTTGTCATGCTGCTGCTCAAACCGGGCAAGATCAGTTTCAAGGATCTAAGGAAAATGCAATGACCTCTCGAGACATACTCCGCCTTGTCGGATTCGCCGCGTTGGCTCTATCAGTGGGGCAAACGGCATCGGCTGAAGTCCGGAATATTACTCTGCAAGAGGCTGTTCACCTCGCTGTAAACCAGAACAATGCACTAAAGAGTGCGCGCCTGAAAGTCGAAGAGAATCAGCAAAAGAAAGCGGGTGAACACTCTTCCTATCTCCCGAAGCTCACGAATCAGTCGAACCTCCTGCATGTGACCGACCTCGAGAAAGTTGTGATTGATCCCGGCGGTCTAGGACACGTGGGAGGTACGCTCATTCCCCCGGTGGGGGTCAGCCTCCTGCAAGGCAATAAGAACGTCTATTCGAGCGGCACGATGCTCTCGCAGCCGGTGACGCAGTTGATCCGCATTCACCATCAGAACCAGATCGCAGCGGCAGAGGTCGCCATGTCTCGCGACGATGTGAAAAAGGCTGAAAACGAAATTGCACTGCAGGTCCATGCGGCCTACTACGGTATTCTGATCGCCGAACTACAAAAGAAAGCCGCCCAGCAGCAAGCTGAATATGCGAATGAAAATCTGCGCGAGAGTGAAGAGGACGTTCGTAGAGGCAGCGCTCTTAAAGTTGAGGAAATCGGCGGCCGCGCCGCTGTTCTGGAAGGGAAGCAGTCCGTCTTGACCGCTGATCTTCAGATCGCGGATCTGAGAACCGAGTTGAATGACTTGCTCGGCCTGCCCCTGAATACTCAGCTGGAACTGGATCCTGCGGTGCCTACGACCTTCAGCAATCTCGATAAAGCGGAGTATCTAAAGATCGGCTGGGAGGAGAATCCAGAGATCGTGGCCGCAGAAGAAACAGTAAAAAAAGCGCACGCGGGCGTCGCGACAGCGAAGACCGCCTATATCCCCGATATCACAGCGTACGCTCGCCATAGTTACCAGGATGGCGTTCCGTTCCTGGTGCATAACTTCGGTACTTTCGGACTTACTCTCAGTTATGACGTCTTTGATTTCGGTAAGCGGCGGGCCAACGTCCGCGCGCAAGAAGACGCGCTTGCCGAAGCCGAGGAGAATGTCCAGAAACTGAAAGAAGACGTGGCCGTCTCCATTGAACAAAGCTACAACAAGGTGGAGCGCACGCAAAGCTTGGTCGATGTTGCGCGCCAGGTCGTTGCGTTGCGCGATGAGAACGATAGACTCGCAGGTAACCAGCTGACTTACGGCGTAGTTCAGGTAGCAGAGAGAAGGCAGGCGAGCGCGGCCCGTTACAAGGCCCAAGCTGACCTGCTTCAGGCCAGTTTGGGATGCCTCCTGGCAAGAGCTGAACTCGAACAGGCAATCGGTCGCACGCCGGGACGCTGAAGTTCTCGTTCCAAGGACCGTTGCCGTCCGAGGATCACATAAGCCGTGACAATCACAATATGGTCCAAGGCAAACGGGACTGCGACCTGCCGGATGACTGGACGAACCGCAAAGACGCGCCGGCAGCCCCGCAAAAAGGAATCCGTCACGTCCCTGTCGTTAGGCGAGTATTTCTTTGACCACCATCGCGCGCTTTTCCGTGCCAGTCAGTTTCTGATCGAGGCCCTGATACTTGAACGTGAAGCGCGTGTCTTCGATGCCGAACTGGTGAAGAATGGTGGCGTTCAGATCACGGATGTGGACCGGATCCTTGGCGATGTTGTAAGAGAAGTCATCGGTCTCGCCGTGGACCACGCCGCCCTTTACGCCGCCACCAGCCATCCAGATACAAAAACATTTCGGGTGATGATCGCGCCCGTAATCCGTGGTGGTGAGTTTGCCCTGGCAGTAGATGGTGCGGCCGAACTCACCGCCCCAGATAACGAGCGTGTCATCGAGCAAGCCGCGCGCCTTCAGATCTTGAACTAAGCCGTAGGCGCCCTGATCGATGTCTTTGCATTGGCTGGGCAAAACTGCGGGCAGGTCGGTGTGAACATCCCAGCCGCGATGATAGACCTGGACGAATCGGACGTCGCGCTCTGTCAGCCGGCGCGCCATAAGGCAGCAATTTGCGAATGTGCCGGGCTTGCGCGCGTCTTCGCCGTAGAGCTTGAACGTGCTGTCCGGCTCTTTGGAGATGTCAGTAAGTTCCGGCACGGAGGTTTGCATCCGGAATGCCATTTCGTATTGGGCGATGCGGGTTTCGATCTCCGGATCGGCGATTTTCGCCATCTCCATTCTGTTCAGTTCGCTGGTGGCGTCAAGCATGCGGCGGCGAATCTGCTGCGGGACACCATCGGGATTGTTGATGTACAGAACGGGGTCCACGCCCGAGCGCAAGGCAACGCCGGAATACTGGCCCGGCAGAAAGCCTGCACTCCAGAGGCGCGCGGAGATGGCTTGCACGTTTGCTTTCGGATTCGAGTGCGTAGCATTGAGCACGACGAATGTCGGCAGATCCTGATTCATGCTGCCGAGACCGTACGAAATCCAGGAGCCCACGCACGGCTTGCCCGCGATCATGAACCCGGTTTGCAGGAACAGAACGGCGGGCTCATGATTGATTGCATCCGTGTTCATTGATCGGATGACAGCGATGTCGTCCGCCATCTTGGCCGTGTACGGAAGCAGTTCAGATACCCATGTGCCCGCGTTTCCGTACTGGGCGAATTTGAAGACCGAGGGAGCTACGGGGAAGCGCGCCTGGCCCGAAGTCATGGTGGTGAGGCGCTGGCCCTGACGAATGGAATCCGGCAAATCCTTGTCGAACCAATCGCCCATCTTTGGTTTGTAGTCGAAGGTATCCATCTGCGGCGGCGCGCCAAGCATGTGGAGATAAATGGCGCGCTTGGCCTTCGGAGCAAAGTGTGGCAGGCCGGGCAGACCTCCGACTGCTTTCTTCTCTGCGCCGAATCCATGACGCTGCAGCAGCGTATGCAAAGCCAAGGCGCCCAACCCGCGAGTGCCGCCCGACAACAACTGCCGCCGCGTTTCGAACAGAAGACTTTCTTTGATGGGATCCAATGACTCCGTCTCCTACTTCACCAGCGTTTCGTCGAGGTTCAGCATCTCGTTGCCGACCATCGTGAGGGCTGCAGATTGGTTTTGCGGCAGAGTGGCATCAGGCGACGAAGCGCCGGTCTTAAGCAACTTGGACGCGTCCTGGGGTGCCGCGCTGTAGTACTTGAGAAAGTCGATGTACGACGCAGTGAGGACTTTCGATTCGCTCGCCTTCAACGGGCGCGCAAGGAGTCGTTCCGCCATGTATGCCAGTTGGCGGTCGACTCGTTTGTCCGACTTCATCGCGTTTTGCGCGAGCACCCGGGCAGCCTCGACAAACTGTACGTCGTTCATATTGAGCAACGCCTGCAAAGGCGAGTTTGTCCGCTCGCGCCGCACAATACAGGTTTCGCGCGAGGGCGCGTTCAAGATATCCATAGAGGCCGGAGGAGCAGCACGTTTCCAAAACGTATAGAGGCTCCGGCGATATAGGTTGTCGCCTGAATCCTGCTGGTAGAAGCGGGTGTTGCTCTGCTCCATGGCAACGGTTTCCCAGATGCCCGGCGGCTGGTACGGTTTTACGCTCGGGCCACCAATCTCCGGCCGCAACAGCCCGCTTGCCGCGAGCGCAGTATCCCGAATCATCTCGGCATCCATGCGGAAGCGCGGACCACGGGCGAGAAGCCGGTTTTGCGCATCAATCCTCAGTTTCTCCGGAGTTGTAACAGCCGATTGCCTGTAAGTGGCCGACATCACTATCATCTTGAACAGGCGCTTGACGTCCCAACCGGAATCGCGGAAATCGACTGCGAGCCAATCGAGCAGGTCCGGGTGACTTGGCGGTTCGCCTTGCGATCCGAAATCTTCAGCGGTTTTGACAATGCCGGTTCCGAAAATCTCCTGCCAGAAACGATTGACAGTAACGCGCGCTGTTAGGGGATTGCCAGGATCGATCACCCACATGGCGAGGCCAAGGCGGTTGCGCGGCATCGACTGGGTCATCGGGGGTAACACACTGGGTGTGTTCGCGTGCACTTCTTCCCGCATCTGATCGTATTGACCGCGATAAAGGACATGTGCAGTGGGTTGCGTATCGGCGCGCTCCTGCATGATAAGCGTCGTAGCTGACCGACGCTGGATCTGCCAAAGGGATGCATCCATCTCACGGATCTGCCGGGTGAGTGCAGCAGTTTGGGGATTAAGCGCGCTGGTATACAGCGAGGCTAGCGCGAACTTCTCGTCGGTGGTGATCTGATCTGATGATTTCGCGGCGGCGGCACTCGCGCGGCTCGCCAGATAGAGTAATTGCGCGTCCTGCGGGCCGGCGGTCCGGTTCAGGATGCGTATATCTGCAAGAGCGCCGTTTTCAAAATATTGCTTATCATCGTCGTGGCCGAGAGTGAAAGGCGCATTTGCCGCCA
>JAFAUR010000292.1 GCA_019243205.1 Acidobacteriaceae bacterium
AAGTATTGCATCCGTGACGTAGTCCGTCCGGAGCGCATCGCGAAATGTCGGTTCAGCCGGTGTGTCCGATCCGAGTGCTGTGAAGAAATCTGCTGCTTGATGAATGAATGTATGCTCGTAACCGATCTGCAGTCCCGGAACCCACCAATGCTCCATGTACGGTTGATCGGAATCGGTGACGTGAATGCTGCGCCACCCGCGCAGCCTTCCTTCATCGCGATGATCGAAATACTCGAGACGATGCAGATCGTGCAGGTTCCATCTCAGCGATGCATGTTCGCCATTCATCTCCAATGCGTACAGTGCCTTATGGCCGCGTGCATAGCGCGTCGCTTCGAAGGTGGCCAGTGACCCGTTTGCAAACCGGGCGAGCACGGCGCTCGCGTCATCGATCCGCACCGGTTCTTCTTTGCCAGTCAGGTTATGCTTGCGGCTCTTAATAAAAGTCTCGGTCATGGCGGTCAGTTCTGAGATAGGACCGTTCAGCCACAGCGCTGTATCAATGTTATGCGCCAGCAGGTCTCCTGTTACGCCACTGCCGGCGACGTTTGCATCCAGTCGCCAAAGTGCAGTCCCGCCCTGGGGCAAATCGCTCGAGATGGTCCAGTCTTGCAGGAACACACTGCGGTAATGGAAGATGCGCCCCAGCTTGCCTTCGTCCAGCAGTTGCTTGGCGAGCATGACCGCGGGCACGCGCCGGTAGTTGTACCAGACCATATTGGCAACGCCGGCCTTCTCCACCGCGTTCACCATCGCTTCTGCTTCTCTCGCAGTTCTACCTAACGGTTTTTCGCACAGAACCATTTTGCCGGCCTGCGTAGCGGCAATGGCAATCTCCGCATGAGTATTGTTCGGGCTCGCGATATCGATCAAGTCGATATCGGCTGACTCCACGAGTTTCCGCCAGTCCGTCTCAAATCCCGTATAGCCCCATTGGGAAGCAAACGCCTGTGCTTTGTCCGCACTCCGCGCACACACTTTTTCGAGCACTGGGCTGACCGGCAGATCGAAAAAAACCGGGGCCTGGCGGAACGCATTTGAATGCGTTCGCCCCATGAAGCCTGTTCCAACCACTCCAATCCGTACACGCTTCATAGACCTAGTCCCAGCCGTGCGCATCTCGTACGGCAATCATGATACGAAGCACATCGTTCCATGTCTTCTGATCTTTCATGACGGCATTCGGAAACATGCAGCCGTCCCAACATATGTGCTGCAGTGTCCGTGTCGGGATCCCGTCGTCATCCCGGAGCCAGGCACCCGCATCGCGGACAATATCGAGCTTGCCATGCGGATCAAAAGGCAGGCAATGCCGGCCCGTCTTGTCGTGTGAACCTTCGCCCTTTACCGTGGCATCGTTTTGCGCAACGTGGAAATCAATCGTCCACCGGCGCAACGCGCTTGCCATCTTGCTATACGCTTCCGCCAGAGTTTGATGATCAGACCAGTCAAAGTCATCCGGTAACAGCCGGTCTTCGGGCGCGTTATAGCCCATAGTGAACAGCATCGTGTGCGCCATATCGGCCTGAAATCCGAGCGATCTCGGGCGGTTGACCATTTCGAGCAATTCCAGATTCCTGCGCCAGCTGTGCATGCCTCCCCAGCAGATCTCACCTTCAGCAGCAAGCCGTTCGCCGAAGTCATCGGCGATCGCGCATGCTTCACGAAAGGACTCAGCAATGCGCTTTGTGCCGTCCTGTGGATTTTTGGCCCAATCCGCGGTAGGCGTTGCCGAATCAATGCGGATTACGCCGTATCGCCGCACCCCAAGCTCACGCAGTCTTTTGCCGATCCGGCATGCTTTCCGAACCTGCTCAAGAAAGCGCCCGCGTTCGACGGAGTCGCCCATCGCGGAGCCGCCACCGGTCGCTGCCCAGACGGGCGCCACCAACGAGCCGGCGACCAGGTCCTTGGACGAGATCAATTCGGCAAGTCGCTTCAGTTCATCGTCCGTCGCGTCAATGTCTGTGTGGGGCAACGATAGAAATAGATCGATACCATCGAACCGCTGACCGTCAACCTCGGCGGCCGCAGTCATGTTCAGCATGGTATTCAAATCGATCGGCGGCTCTGAACCCGGACCCTTGCCGACCAGCCCGGGCCACATTGCGTTGTGCAGCGCAGGGAATCTGTGAGTCGTGATCTTCATCCTTTTTTCAGGGATACCGCAAACATCGACGGATCCCCGTCAGATTCGTTGCTTGAAACGTATCAATTCCATTCCGCCGAATTCTATCAGAGGACTCAATCGGGTTGTCAACAGAGCGGGATCTCGCTAGTTATTTTTCCAGGTCACTCGCTGCCGCTCCGATTTTAGGAACGCGGCGGCCAAACAAGCTGAGTGAACTGTAACCTGCCGACGAGAGTTGCCTGACTCATGGTCCGAATCCTGTATAACTTCGCATGGTTCGAAGCGGTGAAACAGAATACGATTGACACGTCGATAGGTCATCGGTAGAATCGCCATAAGCTCGGGTTGATACGTTTCAAACCGACCGTAAGCTGCAACGGGTCTTTTAAGGAGGTCTCCATGTCGGAGCTCAACGGAATTTCCTCGCGCAGGGGCATGACGCGAACGGGCGCGCGTTTTTGGCCAGCAATTCCTGCGTTGTTTTACCTACTGGTTTCCCCTATGCCGGCACAAGACGTGCGCGCAACTGTGAGCGGGACTGTCACCGACGCGCAAGGAGCCGCGGTTGGCAGTGCGCAAGTAGAGGTAAAAAATCTCGATACCGGAGTTCTCTATCCTGCCGCGACGAACGACGCGGGCCTTTATGTGGTCCCTCTGTTGCCTCCAGGAAATTACAGCGTCACCGTGACGCATCCCGGATTCGAGCGGGCACAGGAACCCAGAATTGAACTCCGGGCAAACGATAAGCGCAGCGCCGATTTTCAGCTTAAGGTCGGAGCGGTAAGCGAGCAAGTAATCGTCACGGCGGAAGCACCGCAATTGGATACCGAGTCGGCCTCACATGAGCAGATCGTCAGTCAGCAACTGGTGGCGAATACACCAATTGAAGGGCGCAACAGCTTTCTGCTTTCCACGTTGACGACGGGTGTCTACTTTGCGGGCACCGATTCAGTCAACTCGATTCGCCCCTTCGACAACGGCGGTATGGATGCCATGCAAATCAACGGTGGTCTGGGATACCGCAATAACTTCACTTTGAACGGCTTGCCCGACACGAATAGCGAAGGCAACGGCAACCCCGGTCAGCTGACGTTTGTGCCACCACCGGATGCGGTCAAGGAAGTTAACGTCGAGTCAAGCGCGTTCGATGCGCAAATTGGCCACACGGGGGGCGGCAACATCAACGTTAATTTCAAGAACGGCACCAACCAATTCCACGGTTCCGTATACGATTACGAGCGCAACACGATCTTCAACGCGAATCGCTGGGAAAACAACGCGCTCGGCCAGCCGCGGAGCGCCTACCATTGGCATGAGCCCGGAGTTGAAGTAGATGGCCCACTATACATTCCGAAACTGTTGGACCTGCGTAACAAGGTGTTCTGGATGTTTTCCTGGGAGCGGATCAAGGACATCATTCCTCAGCCGTTGAATGCTTCCGTGCCAACCGCGCCGGAAAGAGCGGGGGACTTCTCGCAATCCGGATTCACGATCTACGACCCTTGCAACACAACTACGACGGCCAGCGCGCCTTGCACGAACAATGGAGCGCGAACTCCGTTTGCCGGCAACAAGATCCCGGTCAGCCGCCAAAATCCGGTTGGATTAGCGCTCCTGAATTCGTACCCACTGCCTACCGGACCCGGTGAGATCAACAACTACTTCTACGGCTCCAGCGTGGTGACGGATTCATATGACGCCTTCACGTACAACGTGGACGACAACATCAATGAGAAGAATCACATGTCGTTCGCGTACTTTCAAAGTAACCGCCACCAGATTGAGCCAACTTACGGATATTCCAATCCGGCGGCTTCGCCGTTATATCTGCATTATCGGGTCAATCACGGCGGCTTCGTCAGCCTCACATCCACGCTGGATCCGACAACGGTGTGGGATACGCGCTTCGGTTTCGAACGTCACAATTTCGCAGTGGACCCATATTCAATCGGGTACGACTCCACGGGGTTGGGTTTTCCGTCCTCGTTTGTGTCGCAACTGGCGTTCCCGGCGTTTCCGACAGTAAACGTTACCCAAACCAATAATGGACAAGCTCTGCAGACCCTTGGGACGACCCGCGCGAACGGAGCGGGTTCGGGAACAAAGACGAATACGTACGCTTTGCAAAGCACGCTCACAAAGATCGTCAGTACGCACACGGTCAAATTCGGAACGCAATTCAATGTTGTGCTGAACAATTTCGGAGCTCCCGCCGCCCCAACATTCAATTTCGACTCCACCTTTACACAATCGAATCCGTCGACGCCAACACCGGGACAAGGTAACGGTTGGGCGGACATGGCCCTGGGGTACCCGACCTCGGGCAGTGTTCCCGTCCCGGGATTCTTCGCGTACAGCAGTCACTATTACGCCGTGTTCCTGCAGGACGACTGGAAAGTAAGTAGCCGTTTGACTCTGAACATAGGCGGCCGCTGGGATTTCGAGAGTCCTATGACGGAACGGTACAATCGCCTGAATTCCGGTTTCGCATACAGCTCGTTGAGCCCGCTTCAGGTTCCTGGATTAGGGCCGCTATATGGAGGCCTGACGTTTGTGGGCGGCGGCAACCGTGCTGCTTATGTAAATGACTTCAACAATTTCCAGCCACGGTTTGGTGCGGCTTTCCGCTTGGACGATAAGACCGTATTGCGGGGCGGCGTCGGTCTGTACTATTTGCCTACTTTCGACATACCGGGAACACAAGGGTTCAGTACAACGACCAACTACGTCGCTTCCATTAACGGAAACTTGACGTCCTCGAATAATCTGAGTAACCCGTATCCGAGCGGAATTGTTCAACCGACGGGGAGTTCGCTTGGATTGGCAACGCTTCTGGGGCAGAGCATAACTGCTCCCTACACTGGGCGCACTATCCCAAGGAACTGGCAGTATTCGTTTAGTATTCAACGCCAGCTGCCCTGGAACATCATGGCAGAAGCTGGGTATGTCGGCTCTCGCACTTCTCAGATCGAGACAAGTGCAAATATCGACGCGATTTCGCCGGCACAGCTCGCGCAATATGGGTCGAATTTGAATAGCCCTGTGGCCAATCCGTTTCAGGGCTTATTGCCCGGTACCAGTTTGAACGGCGCAACCATTGCTCGTGAGCAGGCGATTGTTCCTTATCCGCAGTATCTGCTCGCCAGCACCAGTACGACAAGCGGCGTTACCGGTGTTAGCTTAACGAGCACGACGGGCCAGGCGAGTCCTACCGGAGGTGTCATCGTTCAATATCTTCCGATCGGACGCACCTGGTACAACTCCATGCAGGCGCGCATTGAAAAGCGCTTCTCTTCAGGCTTCTACTTTCTTGTGAGCCTTACGCTTTCGAAGAACATGCAAGCCATGAGCTTCCTGAACTCGCAGGACGCTACTGGCGGCGGCGGGTTTCTTCTGCCGAATGCCTCGAGTCATCTCCTGCGTCAGTTGACGACTTCCGATCAGCCGTACGCAGCACGCTTCAGCGGCGGTTATGAATTGCCGTTCTTCAAGCACAGCAGTGGGTTCTTGCGTGGCGCCTTCGGCGGCTGGCAGATCAACGGCGTGGTCAACTTCATTCGTGGCGAGCCTGTGGCCGCCCCGGTCGGGGCCTATTCTACAGGCGCAAATCCCGCGCTGAGCAACTCAAGCGGCCAGCTGTATTTCAACAACTGTTATCTGGACCTTTCGGGGAATCCGCATAATTGCAGCAACGGCTTGAAACCGGCCTGGGTGCAGCAGCCGACGTTTTCGCTGAATACGCTGACGCCAGTGATGCCAAACGTTCGGCTATCACGACCTGCTCTCGCGGACGTTTCTCTTTTTAAGACGTTCCCGATACACGAACGGCTGCAATTCCAACTTCGTGGAGAGGCGTTCAACGTGGCAAACACGGCCTGGTTTCCAGCCCCGACTACTTCGATCACTTCGCCGAATTTCGGGAAAACCGTCCTTGGCACAGGTGGTTTTGCGGCCACCTCAAATGATCCAAGGGCGATCCAGCTGGCGGCTCGGATCATGTTCTGACGGTGGACAACTCCCCGGTCGTGAGCTTGGCTCGCACTGAGTTATTAAGTGACGACTGAAACCACATTTCACAACCGACGCGCGGTCCAGCTCGAAAATGCATTCGTTCGGGTAACGATACTTAGAGAAGGCGGTCACATCGCGGAAATCGCCGATAAGGCGACGGGTACAAATCCGTTGTGGGTTCCGCCTTGGCCTTCTATTGAGCCGACTTCTTATAAGGACGAGATGTCGGAATACGGAAGGGACGCGGAGAGCAGATTGCTGGCGAGCATCATGGGCCACAATCTCTGCCTCGATTTATTTGGGCCGCCTTCTTCCGAAGAGGCTGCGGCCGGCTTAACAGTTCACGGCGAAGTAAATATCGTTCCGTACAAGATTGTGGCGGGCGAAAACGATTTGACGGCCAGCTGTACGGTTCCGCTGTCGCAGCTTGCATTCGAACGGCACTTGTCGCTTTCCGGACGCAAAGTCCTGATCGCGGAGACTGTACACAATCTATCCGCGCTTGACCGTCCGATCGGATGGACGCAGCACGTGACTTTTGGGCCGCCTTTTCTGAAACCTAGTTCTACACAGTTTCGCGTGCCGGCGACAAAGTCGCGGGATTTCGAGTATCCAACTGACTTTGATTGGCCGTGCCTTCCGAAACCGGACGGCTCCCGAAGAGATATGCAGGAATTCAATCTCCCGGAAGGCTCCGGCGGTTACACAGCGCATCTTTTGAATCCGCAGGACGAACAGGCGTGGTTTTTCGCTTTTTCGCCAGAGACGCGCGCAGTCATCGGATACGTTTGGAAACGAGAGGATTATCCATGGATCGGTATCTGGGAGGAGAACCGCGGTCGAACTCATCCGCCTTGGAATGCGCGTGCTGTGACGCGTGGAATGGAATTCGGCGTTTCGCCGTTTCCAGAAACCCGGCGCGCCATGATTAAGCGAAATACCTTGTTTGATACGCCTTGCTACCGATGGCTGCCTGCAAAAGGAAGTCTGAAGGCGAATTATTACGCTGCCATCGGGACTGCAAGCGCTATACCCGAAAACCTTGAAGGGTTCGAGAACGTTATCGGCACGTCTGCCTCAGAAAAAAATCCATATTAAAGCTTTCCGGTCATGTCCAACAAAACTGTTATCCACGATGCTTTGTGCGCGGGAGATGGCGTAGTTCGTCTAGCACCTTGCTGGGTTCCCCGCTCGTTTCTAATGCCTGGCGGGCGTTTGAAGCTGGATCCTCGCGACCTTTATTCGTTCGGCGCACACCGTGGCGGCATTGACGAACGCTGGTTCTCCTCGACTACGAAAGCCGCTAATGGCCCGTTGACAAACGAAGATGAAGGCCTGAGCTACATCGAATTCGACGGGCGAAAGGTCCTTCTGAAAGAAGCGATCGAAACGGAGGGCGATCAGTTTCTCGGTCCCGACGTGATGAGTAAGTATGGCGGGTTCAACTTACTCTGTAAGTTCTTTGATAACTTGGGGCCCATCCCGCATCATTTACACCAAAATGACGAGTTTGCCGCGCGTGTGAATCAGAAAGGTAAGCCCGAAGCTTATTACTTCCCACCCCAGTACAATTTTGCGGGGAATAATTTCCCGTACACCTTTATGGGACTAAATCCCGGCACGACCAAAGACCAGGTTCGCCGGTGCCTGAAGCGCTGGAACGAAGGTGACAACGAAATTCTTTGCTTGTCGCGTGCCTACAAATTAAAGCCGGGTAGCGGCTGGCAGATCGATCCAGGCATTCTGCATGCTCCGGGTTCGCTGGTGACATACGAGCCGCAGGTTAACTCGGATGTTTTCGCCATGTATCAGAACCTGGTGGAAGGCCGCGCAGTCCCTTACGATTTGCTGGTCAAGGATGTCCCAGCCGAACATCATCAGGATATCGACTATTTGATCGAGATGATGGACTGGGATGCCAATGTCGATCCTGACTTCTCCGCGCACCGGCTGTTCCATCCGACACCCGTGCGCGATACAGCCTCGATGAGAGACGCGGGTTACTCCGAGATGTGGGTCGTCTATTCTACGCCGCACTATTCAGCGAAAGAATTAACCGTGTTCCCTGGCCGGGAAGTCACGATCAAAGACGGAGCTGCGTACGGCATGATTACGGTGCAGGGTTATGGAATGATCGGCAAACACGAGGTGGAAACTCCGACGCTGATCCGTTTCGGCGAGATGACCAAAGACGAGTTCTTCGTCAGCGCTACGGCGGCCGCGAACGGCGTCCGTATCAAGAATAGAAGCGATCGTGAAAACCTGGTGATGTTGAAGCACTTCGGGCCGGGCAATCCGGAAGCGCCCGTCAGCGCTTAATTGCCGTTCCTCGGGCGGCGGAACTGTAACGCGTTCGCACCTGATAGCGTACATAATACGGGTGAAAAGCGTAGAAAACCAGAACGCAACGCACATTGTGCACGAAAGCAGTGTGCATTCAGATACGGGTAGAACCAGCATCCACTGGTTCTATGCGTTTTTCTTCATTTCGGGCTTTTGCAGCCTCGTTTATGAAGTCGTGTGGCTCCGGCTTGCCATGGCGAAATTTGGAGTCACCACGCCGATGGTCTCGGTCGTGCTGTCCGTTTTCATGGCAGGTTTGGGCCTGGGCTCGTATGCCGGCGGCATCTACATTCGACGGTTCAGCCGGTCGAGCCCGCAGGTGCTCTTACGGCTATACGGCATACTCGAGTTGGCGATTGGCTGTTCGGGACTGCTGGTTCCGCTGATCATCGATGCGGGTTACCGCATTCTGCGAGATGCAAAGCT
>JAFAUR010000299.1 GCA_019243205.1 Acidobacteriaceae bacterium
AAGCTTCCGGTCATGTGGGAGTTGACATCGGGCGCGCCTGGTTTCGCCTTCTTCGGCTCGCCTCGCGCCCGAAAGCTCAGTGCGTCGACCTTATCTTGCACTTTAGGGTCTGTGAAGTGAATATCAGATAGCGTGAAATGTCCGTCGAAGCTCAGCTTCTGCGTGAGGCTTTCGGTTCCGGGTCGGATTTCTAATTTTGTTGCGGTGGCAATTGTGCCGGTCATCACGACCGGTCTTGTTTTCACGGCCAGCTCTAGGAAATCCTCTACTCGAGCGGCAGGCACATCGACGTCCAAATGGATCCGGTGCCCCCGCCCTTTGATGTTGATAACGGAGCCGCTCGTAGTAAAGCTCGAGTTGTCCAGTTTCGCTCTTATCAGTTGAAGATACGTGTCACCAGTGATCCCATCGACGATGACGTGAAATTCAGTGTGCAAGGGAACCGGACGATTCGCCGTATCGAGCGAGAAATCCGGCGTATCAGTCGTGCCATCTACCACGATTCTATTGAGCTGACCTTTGAAGTCACCGACAGAGGAAAGGATCCCGCCGATGCCCTTGATCGTATTTAAGTCGGCATGCTGGAAAACATAGTGACCGTCTACAGCAGAATCGCCCGGACTCTCCGTCTGCCACGGCCCGAAAGAGCCGCTCGATCGGATCTCGCCCCGCGGGATCGCATTGGTAAGTACAGCGTCGTACTTCCAGGGAGCATTTTTCCCTACATTGTGCAGCTCAATATGCTTCAGTTCGAAATTTTTAGCGTCCTTATTCGGATTCGAAGCTTCGATGATCAGTTTGGACTTGTCGCAGACAATGTCCTCGACGACCATCTTTATCTTGCCCCGATATCGACTCTTCTTCTCAGGCGATTGCCGGCGCAGTTCGCGCGGCGGGACATTAATCTGAAGGCCCGTCACCTCAACGCGCCGTACATGCATCGGCTTGAAAAAAAGACCGAGTATGCCCGAGTGAAACTGGAAACGATCAATCGCAATCAACGGGTGACTCGAGCCGGCCGCGACCACATCGTCGGGCGGGAAGATGCGTAGACCCTGGCCTGACACTTGCAGACCCTGCACGATGGATGCGCTCAGAGTGTCGAGTTCGACTCGGCTATGGAAGTGCGTGCTTAACGTTTCCTCCACTCGGCCCTTCAGAATCGGCCCTGCGTGGTAGAGAACAACCTCGACGGTCACCCAGAAGCCCAGCAGAACACCTACGCATATCCACACCCACTTGCGGTTGCGCTTGCTGGAACGAGCGGGCGCAACAGGTATCTCTGATCGAGAAATTCCGGGCGAATCTTTTCTGCCCATGCGCTTAAGAGCTTACCGGACGTCGTTCAGGCCAACGCGCTTAACCGCACCATGCATGCTTCACGATACGCGCGCGGTTCTCAATTCCAGCGTTGTTTCGAATGTGTCTGGAGTTACAATCGCAAGGCAGATGCTGGACAGACGCCAGTTCCTTTTTTCCTCAGGGCTTGCCCTCTTAGCGCCGCGACTCTCTTCGGCTGCTTCAGCCCGGATTGAAATTTTGCCGGACGAAACCATCGGGACAATCTCGCCCGCGATCTACGGTCACTTCACCGAGCACCTTGGCGGTTGCATCTATGACGGCCTGTGGGTGGGTGAGGGATCGAAGGTCCCCAATGTCGGCGGCGTCCGAAAAGCTCTGATCGATCACCTGAAGCAAATCAAGGCACCAGTGATTCGCTGGCCGGGCGGATGTTTTGCTGACAGTTACAATTGGCGCGACGGAGTGGGACCGCGTGCGCAACGACCGCGGCATACCAATTTCTGGGCGAACAACGAATACCTGCAGAAGGCTCCGAACGGACCGCAGAAGTACGATCCCAATCAGTTCGGCACCAATGAATTCGCACGCTTCTGCAAACTGGCTGGAGCCGAGCCGTATCTGGCCGGAAACGTTCGAAGCCTGACGGCACGGGATTTTTACGAGTGGATCGAATACTGTAATTCGCCGCGCGACACCACCTCGCTCGCGCGCTTGCGGTCCGAAGGTGGTGACCCCGAGCCCTTCAACGTTCGCTATTGGGGTGTCGGCAACGAGAGTTGGGGGTGTGGCGGGAATTTCACGCCTGATGAGTATGCGGTCGAGTTCCGGCGCTTCATCACATGGGTACCGGAATTTGGCATGCGCCCATCGTTTATCGCCTCCGGGCCCAATGGAGCCGATTATGGCTGGACGCGCGGATTTCTACAGAAAGTCGCTGAGAAGGGATCGCGCGCTCTGCAGCCGATCTGGGGCCTCGCTGCCCACTATTACTGCGGGACAACGGGCGCCGGAGTTGCGAACGAATTCACCGACGCGGAATGGTACGAGTTGCTGCGCAAAGCCGATCGGATGGAGACCCTCATTACCAACCACTGGCAAGCGATGGGCGAAGTCGACCACGATCACCGGATCAAGCTCGTCGTTGATGAGTGGGGTGCCTGGCACCACACGGATCCAACCATCGATCCCAGCTATCTATGGGCGTACTTTCCAACAATGCGCGACGCACTCGTCTCTGGAATCACGCTCGATACCTTCAACCGCCACGCGGAGAAAGTCGCAATGGCAAACGCGGCGCAGTTGATCAACAATATCCATACCTCGTTCCTCGCGCGCGAAGACAAGTTCACGGTAACCCCAGTGTTCCATGTCTTCTCGATGTACGCGGCGCACCAGGGCAACACTGCTCTTCGCGCGGAGTTCTCATCTTCGCGTCCGAGTTCCTCGGGCGGGATGTGGGGCTTGGCGGGGTCCTGCTCCCTCAAAGGCAAGCAAGCCGTTCTCACAGTTGTCAATCCGGATATTCACAACCCACAGGAAACCGAGATCGACATCCGCGGGGCACGGATCAACGACTGTAAAGCAATCGTGCTCGCCGCCACGGACATACATGCGCGGAATACCTTCGATCAGCCGAATGCGGTGCAACCGACAACGGACAGCAACATTCGTACCGCCTCTCCGCTGATTTACCGGTTCGCTCCGGCCAGCGTTACACGGCTAGACCTCGAGCTGGCCTGACGAGAGATTCGAACTCTACGGCGGTTCGAGTATTCAGAACATCACCGGCTTCGAGCCAACCACGCCGCGCGGTGATGACGCCATATTTCATGTTCTGCAGGTGTGCCGGTCGGTGCGCATCCGTTGAAATGGTGAACTTGCAGCCTTTTCGCTTGGCGACGCGCACGAGGTGGGATGGGAGATCCAGACGCTCGGGACTTGCGTTGATCTCGAACGCTACGCCGTGCTCGGCGGCTTTGGCGGCAACACGTTCGAAGTCGAACGCGTACGAGTCGCGCTGCAAGATCATCCGCCCGGTCGCGTGCCCAAGCACCCTGATGGATGGAGAATCGAGCGCCCGGAGCAAACGGTCCGTCATTTCCTGTGGCTCCAGGCCAAAAAAGCTGTGAACGCTGCCGATGACCCAGTCCAGTTCGGCGAGCGCATCCTCGGCGATGTCCATGGATCCGTCACGCAGAATGTCGCACTCCAAACCGGAAAAGACGCGCAGCGGTAAACCGTCACGATTGAGTTCGCGGACTTCCCGCGCAAACTCGACAACGCGCGTTTCATCGAGACCGTTCGCCATGGCGAGCGCCTTCGAATGGTCCGTTACGGCGATGTACTCATAACCGAGAGCAGCAGCAGCCTGCGCCATCTCACGCAAAGTCGCCCGACCATCGGTCGCCGTCGTATGCATGTGGAGATCTCCGCGCAGATCATTTAAGTCCAGCAGCTTGGGAAGCGCGCCGGACTCGGCCGCTTCGAGCTCGCCCGAATTCTCTCGGAGTTCCGGCGGTATCAATTCATATCCGAGCTGCCGGTACACGTCTTCTTCACTCTCACCCGCAACACGGCGATTGTCTTCGAGCGTGAACAGTCCGTATTCGTTCAAGGTCAGCCCGCGCTTGATGGCATGAGTCCGGAGGACGACGTTGTGGTCTTTGTTTCCGGTAAAGTATTGCAGGGCGGCGCCGAAGCTCTCATGCGGCAAAGCGCGAACGTCAACCTGGAGTCGCTCGAGCCCGAAGGTCACACTCGCCTTGTTGACTCCTTGACCCAGCACTTCCTGCGTTTTGGGATGGCGAACAATGTGGTTCAGCGTTTCCACCGCGCCAGGTCCGGTAACCAGCAGATCAAGATCGCCGATGGTCTCGCGCCCGCGACGCAAACTGCCGGCTGCCTCTACGCGTTCTATGCCGGGCAGTTGCAGGAACTCGCCCTTTAATTCATCGGCGATCCGCGAACCGAAGCTCAGCAGAAACCGTCCGGCGCTCTTTCGGTAGGCTTCGATCGACCGGAGAACTTTCTCTTCGAGCTTTGCGCCCATGCGGGGCAGCTCCCGTAGCTTGCCTTCCCTGCAGATCCGCTCGAGATCATCGACTGTCTTCACCCCGTGATGCTCGTACAGAAGTGCGATGCTCTTGGGTCCGAGACCCTGGATTTTCAAAAGCTCGAGAGCGGAAGCGGGATACTTCAAGAGCATCTCGTCCCTGCGATCAAACGATCCCCGCTGGCAGATCTCAGCAAGAATAGCCGCCAGCCCTTTGCCGATCCCGGGAATGTCGGTTACTTTGCGGTCCGGATTGCAGATGATGTCAGCGATCCGCTCCGGATGGCTGGCGATCACGGAGGCTGCATTGCGATAACTGCGGATCCGGAAGCTATCTTCGCCGGCGACTTCCATCAGGTCGGCCGTTTCCGCCAGAAGCCGTGCAATTTCCTTATTTTCCACGCAACGACAGCTCCAGTGGTTCCACGTGCACCAGCACATCGGCCACCCACGGAAGCCGGTCCTTGATCAAGTTCCTGACAGCAGCCGCAATGCGATGAGATTCACGCACCGTCAAATCCGGATCGACTTCGAGATGCAGATCGACGTGGTACTTAAGGCCCGTGCGGCGGGCAAAACACTTTTCGATCCCCAACGCGCCGGGAACATCAAGGGCAATTCCCCGGATCTCACGCATGCGCTCTGCTCCGGGCATGGTGTCTACCAGTTGGTCGACTGTGTGGCGGACTACTTGTATCGCAAGCAGAAAAATGATAATTCCGATGATCATCCCGCCCAGATGATCCGCCATGTGGAAACGCTTGGGATCGAGAAGAGTGAGGGCCACGGCAATAATGGCCACGCCGGTCGATAACAGGTCGGTAACGTCGTGCCAGGCATCGGCGCGAAGGGCAGTACTTGTGATCCTCTTGCCTGTCCGGAATTTCACGGCCGCAAGAGCAAGCTTTAAAACTACCGCGGCAGCCAGCGGATACAGCGCGTAGAGCTTAACATCATCTGTCTCACCCAGGTGGTTAGCGCCGTGGAAGAGGATACCGACACCTGCCAGAAGCAGCATGCCCCCCACCGCCAATCCGGCAAGCGTCTCGTAACGGCCGTGTCCGTAAGGATGTTCTGCGTCGGGCGGTTTGCTCGCGAGCCAAAGGCCCGCATAGACAATGCCGGACGACAGAGCGTCTGCTGCCGCTTCGAAGCCGTCCGATACGACTGAAGCGGAGCCCGCTTTTGCGCCAATCAGAAGCTTGGCCGTGGCCAGGATTACGCCAACGGTCACGCTCAGGAGGGCAATTCGCCGCCCGACCAACTCTTCTCTCGCCGCTCCAAGCCGGTCCGATTCCTGTCGCACCGTTTCGGAAACGGTCATCATCAACGAGGATAGCGTGTCAACCGACCCGGCGAATCGGCGCCTGTAACGGGGCTTTTAAAATGAAAATCCATTAGTTGCGGGTGCTCAGGAGTTTTTTCTAGTCTGAAGGTCGCTGGGATTATTTTTCCCCTTGGCCCGCGTTTGAACGAACACTGCGAAGAACTATAAAGGAAGAAAGTAAATGGAAAAGCTTGCGCAGAACATCCAGGAAGCGTTTCTGAACAATGCCCGAAAGGACAAGACGTTTCTAACCATCTATCTGATGAGCGGAGTGAAGCTATCTGGCCGGATCAAGAGCTTCGATAAGTATTCTGTCGTGCTGGAAGCGAACCAGCAGGAGCAGCTGATTTTCAAGCACGCTATTTCGACGGTTGTGGTATCCAGGCCGGTCCATGGCTCCGGCAGTCACGGAGCTGCCGGGAGTTCTGCGCCCGGATCACCCCTGCCTCTCCCCGAACACACTGACGCCAATTCCTAAGTGCAAGATCAAAAAGAACGAACTTTGGTGGTGGGGGTTGAACTCACCTCAGCCCCTCGCCCGAGGCCTTCCGCGTCCGAAATCGACCCTGACGCAAAAGAATCGCTCGGGGAACTCGCAACCCTGGCGGATAGCGCCGGGGCGAAAGTCGTAGGCGAAATGTTACAGACGCGGCGCTCGCTCGATTCGGCCACGCTGGTAGGATCCGGCAAGGTCGAAGAGATCAAAGCCCGGAGCGAAGCCGATGACGCCGAAACGGTCATTTTCGACCATGAGTTGACGCCAACACAGCTCCGGAACCTCGAGCGGAGGCTGACCCTGAAGGTCCTCGACCGGACACAGCTGATCCTGGACATCTTTGCCCGCCGGGCGCGAACAAGCGAAGGGCAATTGCAGGTGGAACTAGCACAACTGAACTATCTGTTGCCGCGACTAGCCGGGCGGGGCACGCAAATGTCGCGATTGGGCGGCGGCATTGGAACAAGGGGACCCGGCGAAACGCAGCTCGAAACCGATAGGAGGCGCATTGGCCGGCGCATCGCAAAGCTGAAAGCCGAAATCGAGCGGGTGCGCGCCAATCGTGGTGTCCAGCGTTCCCAGCGGCAAGCGGTTCCTCTTTCCACCGTGAGCCTTGTGGGCTACACAAACGCGGGCAAATCCACCTTATTCAACCGCCTCACCGGCGCGGACGTACTTGCCGACGCGAAGATGTTCGCCACGCTTGATCCTACAGTCCGACAGATTCGCCTGCCTTCCCAGAGGCGTGTTTTGCTGAGCGATACAGTCGGATTCATTCGCAATCTGCCTACCACTTTGGTCGATGCCTTCCGGGCAACGCTCGAAGAGGTGACCGCCGCGGCCCTGCTGTTGCACGTTGCTGACGTGACTTCACCTGTCGTAGCGGAACAGACCTCGCATGTCCTCAAAGTTCTGGGCGAGATCGGTGCCGAAGGAACCCCGCAAATTCTCGTTTTGAACAAAGTGGACCGCTTGAACGCGACTGAACGCGCGCAGGATTTGGAAACACTCACGCATCGCCTCCTGGGCGAGACCGCGCGACAGAATGCCACGCAGGCCGTACTGATTTCTGCTCAGACCGGCGAAGGCATACCGGAATTGCTGGGTGCAATCGACAGGAATCTGCGGCAAGATCCCGTTGAGCGCCAGCGATTTCGTCTGCCTCTCGGCGAGGGCCGGGCATTGAACCTTCTGCACGATCGGGCGGCGGTTCTGTCGAAGCACTACGGCGAAGACTACTGCGAGGTCGTAGCAGACACTCCACAATCGATCCGCGAGCGGCTGGCCGAGTTCGCGGTTGATTGAAGTAGTCTATTGAACTAAGTGACGCTGGATTGCGTCAATCAATACCGATGGCACGCTCGGCCTTCCTTCTCTGCACCCTGGTTCCACCACTTCTGTTCCTTACTGCCTGCGATTACGAGAATGGCATGACTGGCCCCATGCAGACTCGCACCATTTCACTTGACGGCGAGAAAGCCGACCACGCAAACGTCGAGCTGGACATGGGCGCGGGCCAACTGAATGTTCGCGGCGGCGCCGACAAGCTGGTC